>JACAFF010000008.1 GCA_013388455.1 Nitrospirota bacterium | reverse complement strand
CACGTAAAAATCTAAACGAAATCTTTCTTGGTTGCCTCATGAAAATTATAAACGAAATTATCTTTCTTTTTTGCATTGTTTTTTGATGTAACCAATCTAATAAGTTTATTTTGTAACTTAGTAATGTTTCTTTTAAGCTCTGCAGGATTAAGTTCCTTGTGCTGTCTTTTGAGTTTTCTTGTAATAGCACTATCTATGTGCTTTGATTCAATGACTCTCTGATAAGGTGTTTTTGCAATGACTTTGCTAAATGCCATACAATCGATTTCCTCTAACCAACCCATATCTCAGTATCCCTAAAATTTACTTTTAATACTTATAATGTTTATCTGTTTCATTTAGATTTTTAAATGAGGCAATTCGTGCTATAGAGAAAATAATTCAAAAGGATGTAATATAATAATATTAAAAGCAAAGAAAGGGAGGTGAGTTAAGAAAGGCAAGATTCTTGAGGCTTGGAAAGTATTCGAAGGGATAAAAGGGGTAACTTACGAACAAAAGAGGTAGTCAGTCTTATTGAGAAAAATGGAGGAAAGGTAGGTTAGCCAAAGCCTATTCTTTCTTTCAATTAGAATGCTAAGGTAAAGGTCACCATGATATAAAAGACTTTAAAGTCTATGGGCTCAAAAATAAGAGAGAGATAATTAGTATAAAGGTAATTCTTATGCTTATAATCTGAGGTTTTAATTTAAGAGGAGGGAAGATGAAAAAAAGATTAATCTATTTTTCTTTAACATTATCTTTAGTCCTTTTGATTTCAAATGCCATAAGCAAAGAAATTACTAACGTGAGTGGGTTAAAAATCTCAAGCCCTGTTTTTAAAAATAACGAATACATCCCTCAGAAATATACCTGTGATGGGATGGATATAAATCCACCTCTTTTGATTGAGAATGTTCCGGAAAAGGCAAAATCTCTTGTCTTAATAGTTGATGATCCTGATGCCCCACGACGTGTATGGGTCCATTGGGTCTTATGGAATATTGATCCAAAAACAAAGGAGATAAAAGAAGACTATATCCTAAAAGGTGCAATCCAGGGTCTGAATGATTTCAAAAAACATGACTACGGTGGGCCCTGTCCTCCTTCAGGGACACACAGATATTTCTTCAAGCTTTATGCCTTAGATACCACTCTCAATTTGAGTTCTAATTCAACAAAGTCTGACCTCGAGAAGGCAATGAAAGGTCATATCATTGAACAAACTCAGATTATAGGTTTGTATAAGAGAAGATAAAGAATAATATTAACTGATTTAATCACAAGACATGCATAACAAAAGCAGAATTGATTGACAAGATAGCATCAACTGTAAAAATTTCCAATGCAGATGTTAAGCTGTACGTGATTCACTAATCGATAGCACATAAAAAGCCGTGAAGAAAGACACCTTATAAAGGAGTCAACATAAAAATAGGTAATAGGGTGTATAGAATAGGTTGGTCAAATAAGATCAATTGTAGGAGTTTTGGTGAAACCGATTTTCTTTCAAACCAACCAGAAAATATTTTTAGTTGTCAAATATCGATCTTTGAAAACTTAGTTTGAAACAAAGACCCTTGCTGGGTTATAGGATTCACCAGATTTAAGAAGGCTAAGTGCAATCTGGAGGATCTTTTTACACACACAGATGAGGGCTTATTTTTAAATTTTACCTGAGACAATTTTTATGGTAAAGTGTTCTTATCTCTTTGTTAGTATTGTCTTATTGTCTCTTCTTGTTTGTCCCGACTAATAGATCCTGTGATAAAAGCCTACATATCCAATAGCTACTTTTGAACTTGAAAAATTGGAGTCATTAGAGTCGAGGTAGCTAAGAAGCGCAGCAAGGGTCTTATTGCCAACTCCTTTAATGAGGAGGAGATTTTGTGATTGTGGATGATAAAGTAACCAAATTTGGAAAGGTCTTTTTATCGGAATGGCTTATGTCGCTGGCGCAGGAAGCATTATAACACTTCTCAGGGCAGCGCGTGTTGCTGTTGCAATAGGATTTTTTAATGAGATAGCATGGGAAAATGTAACCTTTTTCGAGCTTACAAAGTATAGATTCATTGTCGACTGGCTCATGACTCATATTCTATGAGGCTATATACTTTTAGTATTTAAACCGGGAAAAAGGTAATCCCAGGTCTCAGGTAAAAACAAAACAGCTTTGTAGTGTAGAGATGGGACCAATTACAGGAAAGGAAATTTTCGCTGGTTTAGTTGTCTTCGGGATAATATTTTTCCTATAATTACAATCTTTTATCCCTGCACTAAAATCGTATGATAAATCAGCTATTATGCTTGTGGGAGACAGGTACTGCTAAGTGGCTTGCAATCAACTGGCTCGTAATGTTCCAGAAGGCAAACTGGTTAATCTTTGTATTAGCTATAGCCATCTTTGTTATGGTAATGACTAACTTCATCATGAATGTCTCAGCTATTGCAATTTCTCTTCCTGTATCTCTTGTTATCGCCAAATACCTTGGGGTTGCTCTTGAGGCTATATTGTATGCGTCCCTTGTAACGGGAGGCATGCCGTTCTTACTTTTGATTGGCGCAGCTCCGAATGCAATCGCCTATGATGAGTCCAAACAATTTTCCACAGGACAATTTTTTTGGGTGTAGTATACCACCAAGCATAGTCTTGATTGCCTTCTTAGGTCTTGCATTGCTAACAATCTGGCCGCTCCCGAGGGTGCCGGTTTTGATTAAGTAAGTGAATAATACATGAATTAATTTTTCACTAATGAGATTATGAGATTCTTGAAGTGGAGGGACTATGAAAAGACAGATTCTCTCAATTCTTGGAATTGCTGCAGTTGTGTTCATATTTTCATTAAGTGTGTCTTTTGCCACTGAGGAAGCAGTCCAGGGTAATACCTTCTTCATCTCTGGCACTGTCATCGACTATCATAATGAACCTGTAAAGGAGGCTCGGGTCAGAATCCTTGTAAACGGACAGCCTCAAAAAATCATTGTGGAACATGAGGAGGAAGAGGAGACAGAGACTTCCTCACAGGGCACATATCAGTTGTCATTCAACCTCACTCCCCAGCAGATTGACACCTCCAAAGTCCAGATTCAGGTCCGAAAGACAAGCTTTGCAAAGACAACCATTGACCTCACAAAAGAAGATTTTGCACAGAAAGGTCAGCAGTTCTTCCTGGTCAAAGACATTAAGATTTCACCCTGGCTTGGACCTGCCTTTTATATCGCAACAGTGATATTTTTATTCATCTATGCCCTCATATCCTTTGAGGTCTTACATAGAACAATAGCTGCAATGCTTGGGGCTGCTGTATTGTTATTGATTACTTATACCATAGGAACCCTCAATCCTGATTATCACATCATGTCCTTTGAAAGGGCAATGCACGCAATAGACATGAACGTCATTTTCCTGCTCATGGGTATGATGACTATTGTTGGCATCCTGAAACATACAGGAGTCTTCCAGTGGTGTGCCTATATCTCATTCAAGATTGCAAGGGGAAATGTCCTTATACTCTCTATTATTTCGATGATCTTAATTGCTATATCATCAGCTTTTTTAGACAATGTAACAACCATGCTCCTTTATACCCCTGTTTTGATAGAGATTGCGTTGGCATTGAAGATATCACCCTTAACATTACTAATTCCTGGTGTCATGGCGTCAAATGTTGGTGGCACAACAACCCTCATTGGAGACCCACCGAATATCATGATAGGCTCATACACAGGCTTTACCTTTATGATGTTTGTTCAGAATCTAACATTGGTCTGCATCATTGCTACAGTGGCATTGATTGTTTATACCAAGCTCTTCTACGGCAAGGCTTATAAAAAAGCAAAGGTTGAGGATATTGACAAGTTTATTGCTCAACTTAGGGAACAATACAAGATAACCGATAAGACTCTCCTTGGTTATGGTCTTTTTGTAGTTGTACTTGTGGTAGGATTCTTCCTAACCCATGGATACTGGCATATGGAGGTTAGCATACCTGCCTTAGCTGGAGCCAGTGTTTTATTCACATACAGCATCCTTTCTAAGAAGGTCAAGATGCTTGAGCTAATAGAAAAGGATATTGAGTGGACAACCCTCCTTTTCTTCATCTTTTTATTTATCATAGTTGGTGCGGTTGAAGAAGTAGGGCTCCTTTCATGGATTGCAGATCAGGTGCTGGATCTTTCAGGAGGCAATCTTGTAAAGGCAATAGCTTTGATTTTGTGGGTATCAGCAATCATGAGCGCCTTTGTAGATAATATCCCATTCACTGCAACAATGCTTCCTATTACTGCATATCTCACAAAGGTAATCCCGGGTGCAGCAGATAACAATGTTCTGTGGTGGGCATTGGCACTTGGTGCATGTCTTGGTGGTAATGGAACCATGATAGGAGCAAGTGCGAATGTGGTTACAGTAGGTATTGCAGAGGCAGCAGGTTATAAGATCAGTTTCTTCGGGTTCATGAAATTTGCTTTTGTATATATGCTCATCAGCGTGGCAATATGTCATGCCTGGCTGCTGATATTCTATTAAGTAAATTAGAGACATTTTGTCATGCTGAATTTATTTCAGCATCTTAACATAACAGGAGACCCTGAAACGAGTTCAGGGTGACGAACACGATTAATAAAGGAGAATAATCATGAAACTACAATGTCCAATACCAAAGATACTGCTTCCTGTAGACGGCAGTAAACATTCAAAGAAAGCAGTGCAGTTTGCAGGATGTCTTGGCAGAGCTATAGGCAAGAGCCTTTCAGGGATTACACTGCTTCGTGTTCTTACAGGAGGTTATCTAAGTCGTCATATGGTGAACATTGACTTCAGGACAAAGGTTCTTGTAAAGGAATCCGATGTCTTTAAGAGGATAAGACAGGTACACATCAATCAGAATATCAATCCTTTTCTGGATGAAAGTGAAAAGATTCTCAGGGATTCAGGCATTGAAGCTACTATTGAAAGATTAATACTTGATGGGGATACTGCAAACGAAATCATAAGAACAGCAGATGAAGGAAGCTTCTCTGCAATCATCATGGCAAGGAGGGGATTGTCAGAACTCAAGTGGATATTCGTTGGAAGTGTCACCAGCAAGGTCATACATGCTGCAACAAAACAGACCGTATATATTGTTGGTAAAAAGACATCTAAACCTAAAACCTGTCCTATCCCGAAGATTCTTATCCCTGTTGACGGCTCTGCTTATTCCTTGAAAGGAGTAGAACATGTTGCATGCCTTACATATCCTTTTAAAGAATCTCTTGACAGAATAACACTTCTAAGAGTGGTCAATGTTGCACTGTACATGGAACGTCTTAAAGGAGGCATAGACCCTGAGATAGAGGCAAATCAGATACTCAGTGATGCAGAGAAGATATTTGTTGATTCAGGTTTTTCGGAGGGACTTATAGAGACTGCTATTGCCATAGGGAAACCGGCAGAGGAGATTCTTAAAAAAGCAGATGAGGGAGAGTATAATCTGATAGTAATGGGAAGAAAAGGCAGAACTGCTTTTAAAGACATAGTGATAGGCGGGGTGAGTTCCACTGTCCTTCAACGCTGCCAGAATCAGACAGTTGCAATTGTAAGCAGTAAATGATTTATGCTATTAATTTCGGTTTAGTATTATTTTTTATTTTTCTATAACAAACAATAATTGATTTGATTACTCCACTTACAGCATTAACCCGAAAAATGCACATAGAATTATGTATATGTTATGAGAAAAATTTTTTTCGATTCCTTACTGCACCTTTAACTGACTGTTTTACGAATATTTTTATTCATTGAACGAATATGGATAATTTAATAATCTCATCGAGTTTCAGTTTAAAACCGATAGGATTTTTAAAATTGCATTGTTCCAACCTATTGGACCAATTCCTTCAGCCTTTATGAGATTGGATATTTTTATTTGTGAATCATAGTTTCCTTTAAGTCTCTGGACAATTATCGGATAATCAACAACTTCAAGCATTGGAACATCATTCAGACTGTCACCGATAGCAACAGTCAACAGATCATTGAATAACCTTCTGTATAACTCAATCAATATCTTCACAGCTCTTCCTTTGTCACTGTCGCCAATTATATGAAAAAATTCCCCTTGAGTATGTCGTAGTCCTTTCGCTCGGATGGACTCGAAAAGACTCGCCATCTCTTCCTTATTGCCTTCAAATACAAATGGCTCGTCAAAATCTCTCTCTTTTGCCATAATTGCTTCCTGGTCATCAAGACCTGTCAATTTTGATATTTCTTCTACAGTCATATCTCCAAAACCCATTATTTTAAATCCTGCTTTTCTCAATTCACCAATCGCATTTCTCAATTCATTATATTCTGCACCAAGTCTGATGATTAAATAATTATCTATCTCCACAATTTTAAAGCCTGAATCTGCAATTTCAAATCTGAAATAATCTTTTGGAATAAATATTCCTCCGCCGTTTTCAGAAATAAATGGATGGTTATTATTAAGCTTCTGTCTGTAAAGCTCTATCTCCCTTTTTGTTTTGCTCGAACAAACCACAAGAGGAATATTCATTTCTTTGATCTTATTTAGAGCTGGTACTGCGGCTTCAAAAGAGTAAGTTGAATGATCTAAAAGAGTCCCATCAAGGTCAGTAAAAATAATAATATTTCTCATTCTATCAATATTATCTGGATATCCATAACGTTCGTATATGTCGGGCCTGTAATAAAAAGTTCATCAATCCTTTTAAAAAACGTGTATGAATCATTATTTTTCAGATAGTCATCCGGGTCAAGACCGTCAGCTCTGGCTTTCGAAATTGTATGACCATTTACGATTGCCCCGGCAGCATCTGTTGGCCCATCAGTTCCGTCTGTCCCTGCTGAAAGGAGCATAATCCCTTCAATGCCCTCAATCTCCTGTGCAAATGAAAGCGCCAGTTCCATATTCCTTCCGCCTGAACCGCATCCCTTGATAGTAACCGTTGTTTCTCCACCTGAAATTAGACATTTTTTCTCGTTGGATAGAGATGATTTCCTGATCTCTAATGCCTTTTTCGCGAGTAACCTTCCGGCTTCACGTGCTTCACCTGTGATTTCAGAAGAAAACAATAAAACATCAAATCCCAGTGCCTTTGCTTTATCCCTTGCTGCTTCAAGAGCTATTTTATTACTTCCAATAATTATATTTTCAACTCTTTCAAATACCCTATTTGTCTGTTTTGGTGTTTCGGACAATAGTCCTTCGTTGCCTTTTTGCAAAATGTCTAATATCATACGCGGAACTCTTTCTATTAGATCATACTTTCTCAAAACATTAAGGGCATCATTATAAGTTGTTTGATCAGGAGATGTAGGACCTGAGGCAATAACATCCAGTTTGTCCCCTATTACATCAGAAAGTATAAGTGATATCATTTTTGCAGGATATGCAATTTCAGCAAGCCTTCCACCTTTAACCATGGAGACATGTTTTCTAACTGTGTTTAATTCTTGTATATCTGCACCAGCATGAAGGAGTAACTCTGTCAAATACTGTTTTTCATGAAGTAAAATACCTTTGCAAGGGGCTGTTAGTAGGGCAGAGCCTCCACCGGATATAAGAAAAACAACAAGAGTATTTGCATCATTTCCTCTAAGAATATTCAAAATCTCTATAGTTCCTTTAACACCATTCTCATCCGGGATAGGATGTCCTGCTTCGAATAACTGCAATTTTTCTAACTTATATCTGCTGCAATGGCTGTATTTCGTTATAACAATCCCATTCGTTATAAATTCCATCAGAAAATCTTCTATTGCCTTTGCCATTGGACATGCAGCTTTTCCAAATCCTGCAACAATAAAATTATTAAATTTTCCATCTATGTATGCAGATAAAATATTACTGCAATGATTCCCTACAGTATCATATGGTAATACCGCTTTTATGGCTGAAAAAAATATTTCTTTTAATATGTCTTTTACCATAGTTCAAATTATTCTTTTAATTTTATTATAAACATTTTCCTTGACATTGTAACCATTTTTTTAAATAATATAGTCACTTTTTAAAAATAATGAAGTTACAATATATGACCTCTGTCGGCATTAAAGAGCTCAAAGCAAAACTAAGCAGCTATATTGATAAGGTTGGCAAAAATGATCAAGTTGTCATCACTGAACACGGGAGGGAAGTTGCGGTTATTGTTCCTATATCAAAAGAAAGAAAAGCAATAAGAGCTTTGATAGATTCTGGCAGGGCACAGTGGTCTGGAAGTAAGCCAAAAGGACTTAATGGTATCAAAATAAAAGGTAAACCATTGTCAGAGACAATAATTGAAGGAAGGCTATGATACTATATTTAGGCACAAGCAGTCTTGTAAAATTTTACGTCGAGGAAAAATACTCTGATATTCTCAGACAGTGGGTCAACCTTGCTGAAATCGTAGCAACATGCCGCCTATCATATACAGAAGTAATATCTGCACTTGACTCACGGTTGAAGGCTCATGACATTTCGAAAAATGATTATGACCTGATCGTAAAACAATTTTCACATGACTGGCTTCATTTTGCGATTATTGATTTTGATGAACGGGAAGCAAGCAATTTAGTAAAAAAACACGGCTTAAGACGTTTCGATGCTATTCATCTCTCCGCAGCAAAGCTAATACAGAAAGAGCGAAAGGATATCACAATTTTTTTCTCGTCTGCTGTCAAAAAACTCTGCAGAGCTGCAACCTCCGAAGGGCTGCATGTTCTCAATTACAGTTAATTAAGTTTTTATTATCAGGTATTAAAGGGAGGTGAAAATGTCAGATTTTTATCAAACAGGCGTTGTTGCAACGTTTCACAGACTTGGAGCTATAAACCTCGAAAAAACAGAATCAGAACTAATGAAACATGCAGAGAAAAGACCGATTGCACTTGTCCTTCCTTCTCTTTATAGTGAAATTGAGGGTTATGCCTTAAAGAAAATAGTTAAAGAATTACAACATATACAATACATTAATGAAATTGTCGTTACGCTTGGCCCTGCATCTGAGAAAGAATTTAAGGCTGCAAAAGCATTTTTTTCTGTTCTTCCTCAGAAAACACAGGTGCTCTGGAATACAGGGAAAAGATTAAACAGGATATACAGAGCCATTAAGGATGCTGAACTTCCTATCGGTGAGCCGGGGAAAGGCAGATCAGCATGGATGGCTTATGGTTATATACTGTCTCATCAAAAATTTCATGCTATAGCATTACATGACTGTGATATTTTCACATATAGCAGAGAAATGCTCGCACGGTTATGTTATCCTGTTGTTAATCCAAATCTCGATTATGACTTTTGCAAGGGATTTTACAGCAGGATAACTGATAAAATGCATGGGAGGGTAACAAGGCTTCTTGTCACCCCCCTGATAAGAGCACTCATAAAAATTATTGGTTATCATCCACTCCTAGTATTTTTTGATAGTTTTAGATATCCTCTTGCAGGAGAGTTTTCTATGGATATTGACCTTGCACGCGTCAATAGAATACCGGGAGATTGGGGATTGGAAATAGGTGTGCTTGCAGAGGTATACAGGAACACATCGTCTCGCAGAGTATGCCAGGTTGATATTGCTGAAAATTATGAACATAAACATCAAAAACTATCACCTGAAGATGCAAGCAAGGGTTTGCATAAAATGTGCGTGGATATCTGTAAAACATTGTTCAGGACCCTCGCATCAGAAGGAATAGTTTTTTCAGAAGGTTTTTTTAAAACTCTGGTAGCAACCTATGTAAGAACGGCACAGGATATGCTAAAAAGATATGAGGATGATGCTGCCATAAATGGTCTTTATTTCGATCGGCATGAAGAAAGTCTCGGGGTTGAAACATTCACAAGTGGGATAAAGAAAGCGGCTGAAATAATAACTGAAGATCCCCTTGGTGTCCCGTTGATCGCAAGTTGGGATAGAGTAACTTCAGCAATACCTGATATACTCAATAAAATAAAGGATGCAGTTGAAGAAGATAATAGCTAATTTACTAAGAGGCGCTGTATGAAAAAATTTCTTGTACTATGCTTTTTTTATTATAGCATTTCTGATAATTCAAGGTAACATGAGCATACAAAAACAAAGCGTAAAAACGGATGTTATAGAAAAGAAATGCCATCGTGAAATCTATCACATATTCAAAAAATATCAGCTTGATTTCAGAATTCAAAAGTTTTAAAACTGAGATGTATATGTATATTGCGTCAGCAAGAAATACAGATTTTGCACTGGCTCATCAGTAAAACAGAATACCGAAGACATTCAGGTATTAATCAAAACAACAGGAGGAATTAATGAATACTCATTTAGAAAAAATACTTATTCCTTCCGCCATTGCTATCACTACTGCAGTAATACTGCTAATAATCAGGAATTTTGCATTCAGATTACTCCATATATGGGCAGAGAAATCAGAGACAAGAATTGATAACATTATCATTAAATCCTTAAAAACACCTTCTCTCTACTGGTGTCTCGCTATTGGTTTATATATTGGGGCCGAAGTTTCTGAAATTTCTCCTAAGTATGTTTTCTATCTTAGCAGGATTATTCATATATTTGTAATATTATCAATAACTATTGCAGTAGCTAATCTTACAGGAAAGATATTCAGAAATTATATCCAGAAATTAAATCTACCAATTCCTACAACAGGTCTTGCCCATGCAATATTGAAAGGCACAATATTGATTATAGGATTTTTGATTATATTGAGCATTCTTGGTGTATCTATTACGCCTTTAATTACAGCACTTGGTGTAGGTGGACTTGCAGTAGCTCTTGCTCTTCAGGATACCTTAGCTAATCTGTTTGCAGGAATCCATATACTTATGGAAAAGTCTATCAGGGTTGGAGATTTTGTAAAGCTTGAGACAGAACAGGAAGGTTATGTCGAGGATATAACATGGAGAACTACTCGAATAAGGATGCTACCAAATAATATTGTAGTAATTCCTAACAGCAAACTCTCACAAAGTGTCGTGATAAACTACTATCTGCCCGAAAAAAGGATGTCTCTATTGATTCCCATCGGCGTAAGTTATTCATCGGATCCTGAAAAGGTCGAAAAAATACTAATTGAAGAGGCTAAAAAAGCAATAGGTGAGATACCGGGTTTACTCGGAGAACCTGAACCATTTGCTCGCTTTATTCCTGGATTTGGTGATAGTTCACTTGATTTTACACTCATATGTCAGGTTCAGGAATTTGTTGACCAATATCTTGTGCAACACGAACTGAGGAAAAGAATTTTCAAAAGATTTAAAGAGGAAGGTATCGAAATACCATTTCCTCATAGAACAGTGTACTTGAGAGAGGAGAAAGAGTGGTAGAAAAAATAGAACCTTTTGAATTCAGACAATGTGTAAGCATCTTGATATCAACAGGCAAAAAAGCCAAAGACCTGCATGAATTAAGAAATATGATTGCAACCATCAGTGATGAAAGTATTTTTCATCACACCTACCAATATTTTTTAAAAGGTCATATTCTCGAATACACAAATGACTTTGCTCACTGGGTAGGTGAGAGTCTTGAAGAAAGAGCACTGGCTGAACATCTTTCTAATATAGATCCATATGAATTTAAAGATATTAAGGATTTAAGGGAAAAGATAATACTTGTGATAGATGAGTATCTTAAAAAATTTCCTGAACCCAGAATGGCGGTATCGGGTGATGAGTTCTTTTTTAATGAAACGATAACAATTGTTTTTTCTGTAGGTATAAGAGCTAAAAATCTTGCAGAGTTTCTTGCCGCGATAAAGTTTATTGATACAGGTTGTATATATTACCACTTTTATGAGGCAAGAATGAGACTCGGGGGTGGGATTGATGACTTTTCGAGATGGATTGAGGATGCATTCGAAAAAAAAGAATTAGCGCACAAAATAAGAGGTATAGATCCCTTTATGCATAATATAGAGGAAATCAGGGAACATCTTCTCAAAGCAGTAGAAGAAGAAGTAAGGAAAGATATGGAGGTTATTGATAGGTGTTTAACCAATATTTAGGTATCTCACCCAAAAGCGACCTCTTACTTATACAGATGCTTGGTGCAAAAATGAACGGCAAATCTTTTCTTCACGTAAATTCTACCCGTGAAGGTGGTGGAGTAGCTGAGATACTTCAAAGGATGATACCTATTCTGAACGAGCTTGGAATTGATGCGAGGTGGGAAGTCATAGAAGGTGACCCAAGATTTTTTGAAATAACAAAAAAAATTCATAATGCCTTACAGGGCAGAATAGAAGATATTACCGAAGAGATGTGGAATTATCACTTCGAGGTGAATAAAAAAAATGCAGAAAAGATAGATTTAAAAGCTGATGCGATACTAATACATGATCCTCAACCGGTTGCACTTATTGAGTTTAAAAAAGATGGTTTGTGGTTTTGGAGATGTCATATTGACTTATCTAAGCCTCAGGAAAATGTTAGTGATTATCTATGCAAATACTGTAAGAAATACAACGCTGCGGTCTTTTCTGTCTCAAAATTTGCCAGATTATTAGATATAAAAGAATTTATAGTTCCGCCTTCAATTGACCCAATAAGCGAAAAAAATCGAGAGTTATCAGAAGATGAAATAGAAGAGACATTAAATAAATTTCAGATTCCAAGAGATAAACCGATTATTCTTCAGGTATCCAGATTTGACAGATTTAAAGATCCTATCGGTGTGATTAAAGCTTATAGAATGGTAAAGAAATATAATGATTGTATTCTTATCCTTGCAGGTAGCCCTGCAACTGATGATCCTGAAGGAGAAATAGTTTTAAATGAGGTTAAAGAATACGCAGAAAATGAACCTGATATATTTATTTTATTATTGCCACCTTTCAGTGATAAGGATATAAATGCGCTTCAAAGATCTGCGACTGTAGTTCTTCAAAAATCCCTAAAGGAGGGCTTTGGACTTACTGTCTCAGAGGCAATGTGGAAGGGTAAACCAGTAATAGGCAGCGCTGTGGGGGGCATCCCTCTTCAGATAACTCATGGTATCACCGGATTTCTCGTTCACTCAGTCGAAGGTACAGCCTTCAGAATAAGGCAGCTTCTGAATGATCCTGATATGTCACTAAGGATTGGAGAAAATGCCAGAGAATATGTCAGAAAAAATTTCCTTATCACGCGTCAGATTAGAGATTATCTGTCAATCTGGTATGCATTGGAAAACAAAGGCAAAAGTGTCCTCGAACTATAAAGAATGAGGTTAATTTATGAGAAAATCTACCACTAAAATGATTGATGAACTCAGATTATTCTGGAAGCATTATGTATTTCAGAGTTTTTTTGCTACTCTTACAATGTTCATAGTGCTTTTATTTTTAAACTTACAACATGTAGTAATAATAGCATCAATAGGTGCTACCACTTTTATCATTTTTGCAATGCCGAATTATATTACTGCCAAACCGAGAAATGTTATAGGAGGTCATCTGGTCGGCCTTTTTTCAGGATCTTTATGTGCTTTAATTCCACACCCGTCATTTATCTATTCTATTCTTATATATTCACTTGCTGTAGGGATTTCTATTTTTTTGATGGTAGTTATAGACACAGAACATCCGCCTGCATCAGGCACTGCTTTAAGCGTTGCAATTACTGGTTTTTCTCTAAGTACTGCAATTTTTATAATAGTAAGTGTTTTAGTGCTATCTCTTATTCATCATTTCTTTAAACCATATCTCAAAGATTTAACATAAAATTATTGATAGTAAACAAGAAATGCAGATATTGCTCAAAAAATTATTTAACTCGATGAATTTAATAAATTATTTTGTTTTTTAAAGGATAAATATCGATGGAGATAAAAATCGCTGCTCAATATCTCGGGGATGGAAGATGCAAGTTTATTCTTTGGGCACCTTTTTTAAAAAATGTTCAATTAAAAATAGTATCTCCTGAAAAGTGCCTCATTCAGATGGAGAAAGACAGCAAAGGTTATTGGAAGAAAATTGTAGAGGGAATTACACCTGGGACTTTATATTTTTACTTTCTGAATGAGCAGATAAAAAGGCCTGATCCTGCCTCAAACTATCAGCCTCAAGGTGTGCACGGTCCTTCTCAAGTGGTTGATCACAAATCCTTTAATTGGGAGGACGAAAGATGGAGAGGGATACCTCTTTCTGAAATGATAATCTATGAATTACATGTGGGTACATTTACGCCTGAAGGCACATTCGATGCCATTATAACACGGTTACCTGACATAAAGGATACAGGTATAAATGTCATTGAGATAATGCCTGTAGCTCAGTTCCCCGGTAATAGAAACTGGGGATATGATGGTTCATATCCTTTTGCAGTACAGAATTCATACGGAGGACCTGTTGGTCTAAAAAGGCTTGTTAATGAATGTCACAAGATGGGAATGGCTGTTATTCTTGATGTCGTTTATAATCATCTTGGACCTGAAGGAAATTACTTAGGGGATTATGGACCATATTTTACTGATAGATATAAAACACAATGGGGTATGGCAATCAATTTTGATGGAGCTTATAGTAACGAGGTGCGGAATTTTTTTATAGAGAATGCATTACATTGGTTTAGAAATTACCATATAGATGGTTTGAGGATCGATGCTGTTCATGGTATCTCAGATTTGAGTGCTAAACCATTTTTACAGGAACTTGCAGAAAAAGTAGAAGAGTTTTCATCTCACCAAGGGAGAAAATTTTATCTAATTGCTGAAAGCGATCTAAATGATTCAAAGGTCATTAAACCTAAGGAAGTTGGTGGGTATGGTTTTGATGCTCAATGGTGTGATGATTTTCACCACGCCTTGCATTCCCTTGTTACGAACGAAACAAATGGGTACTATATCGATTTTGGGAACATAGGTCATCTAAAAAAATCAATAAAAGAGGGGTTTGTTTATTCAGGACAATATTCTGAATACAGAAAAAGAAATCACGGCAATTCATCAAAGGAAAGACCGTCATCTCAGTTTGTTGTTTTTTCACAAAATCATGATCAAATAGGAAATAGAATGTTCGGAGAAAGATTGTCGAATCTCGTTTCATTCGAATCGTTGAAGCTTATCGCCGCTACATTTCTCCTTTCACCCTATATCCCGCTTCTTTTTATGGGTGAAGAATATGGAGAAGATGCCCCCTTTTTATATTTTGTAAGCCATTCGGATAAAGATTTAATACAGGCTGTGAGAAAAGGACGAAAAGAAGAATTTAAAGCCTTCGAATGGAAGGGCGAGCCTCCCGATCCTCAAAGCGTGGAGACTTTTATGAACTCCAAAATAAATTGGGAAAAAAGAAATAAAGGCAAATATAATGTATTACTTAATTTTTATAAATCGCTTATAAGGCTAAGAAAGGAGATCCCAGCCTTTTCGAATCTTGATCGTGAATCACTCGATGTTTATGAATTCGGAGAGGAGAAACTTTTACTGATCAGGAGGTGGAAGGAAGAAAGTCATATATTTATAATGCTAAATTTTGAAGAGGATGATAGAAAGATTAACTTTTGTTTGCCTGAAGGAATATGGAAAAAGATTTTAGATTCTTCTGAGAGCATCTGGAGCGGCCCGGGGACGTTACTTCCTGAAAGACTCATCAAACATTCTGAAATAATTTTGAGAGGGCAGAGTGTGGCGGTATATTTGAGATTAATTTAATTATGGAAAGATATATATGCATACATGGACATTTCTACCAGCCACCGAGAGAAAATCCATGGCTTGAAGCAATAGAAATTCAGGACTCAGCATATCCTTACCATGACTGGAACGAAAGAATCATTGCGGAGTGTTATGCCCCAAACTCTGCGGCCAGAAAATTAGATTACGAAGGTAGGATACTTGACATTGTTAGCAATTATTCAAGAATAAGCTTCAACTTTGGACCAACTCTTCTTTTATGGATGGAAAATAATAAATCTGAAATTTATGAAGCGATTCTTGAAGCAGATAGACAGAGCTTGGAATGGCGTTCAGGACATGGCAATGCGATCGCACAAGCTTATAACCATCTTATTATGCCTTTAGCTAATTCAAGAGATAAGAGAACACAGGTAATATGGGGTATAAAAGATTTTACATATAGATTTAAACGTTTTCCCGAAGGGATGTGGTTACCAGAGACTGCAGTAGACATCGAAACACTTGAAATCTTAGCTGAGTTAGGGATTAAATTTACAATTCTTGCTCCACGACAGGCGTCTCTTGTAAGGAAGATAGGAACAGGAAGATGGAGGGATGTTAGCAATTCGAGGATAGATCCAACCATACCTCACTTATGCAGGCTTCCTTCTGGGCGAAACATATGTATTTTTTTTATGATGGTCCGATTTCACGGGCTGTAGCTTTTGAAAATCTTCTTAAAAGGGGAGAAAATTTTGCACATCGACTCCTTTCAGGTTTTTCTGATTCACGAGATTGGCCACAGATTCTTAGTATTGCGACTGATGGAGAGACTTATGGTCATCATCAAAAATTTGGAGACATGGCACTTGCATATGCTCTTAATTATATAGAAAAGAATGGAATGGCAAGACTCACAAATTATGGTGAATACCTCGAAAAATATCAGCCGACTCATGAGGTCCAGATTTTCGAGAATTCTTCATGGAGTTGTATCCATGGGATAGAACAATGGCGGAATGAATGCGGATGTAATTCAGGAGGTCATCCCGGATGGCATCAGTCATGGAGGGAACCTCTACGAGAAGCGTTTGATTGGCTGAGGGACCGCTTATCTTTTATTTTCGAAAATCTTGCTCCCCGGTATTTTAAAGATCCTTGGAAAGCGAGAGATGACTATATTTCTATCATTTTAGATCGCTCTGAAATTTCTATAAAGAGATTTTTTATAGAACATGCTATAAGAAATCTCTCAAATGAAGAGTGCATTAATGCTCTAAAGTTACTCGAGATGCAGAGACATGCAATGTTAATGTATACAAGTTGCGGATGGTTTTTTGACGAGATCTCAGGGATTGAGACTGTTCAGATACTACAATATGCTGGAAGGGCAATACAGCTCTCAGAGGAACTATTTGCCGATAACTTGGAAAATACATTTAAAGCCAGACTTGCTCAGGCAAAAAGCAATATTCCTGAACACGAAAATGGAGCAGTTATTTATAAGAAATTTGTTAAACCGGCAATAATAGACCTTAAAAAAGTTGCCGCCCACTATGCTATCAGTTCACTCTTCGAAGATTATATTGAAGAAATCACTATTGATAGTTATACAGTATCCAAAGACGATTATCAGAGATTGCATGCAGGTAGCATTAAACTCGCTATTGGCAAAGTCTCTGTTGCATCGAAAATCACAAGAGAAAGCGAAAATATCAGTTTCTGCGTATTGCACTTCGGCGGCCATGCCCTTAACGGCGGCGTCCGTATTTTTCTTGGAGAAGAGGCATATCATTCAATGAAAAATGAGATTATAAAAACATTCGAAAAAGGTGATTTCGCTGACATTGTCAGACTTATGAATCAACACTTTGGCATGCACAATTATTCTCTTTTCAATCTCTTCAGGGATCAGCAGCGTATTATTCTCAACTCCCTGATAAGTAAAACGCTTGAAGAGTTTGAGAATGCATATCGGCTTATGTATGAAAATAACAAAATCCTCATGGGCTATCTATTGGAAACAGGGATGCCTGTGAATAAGGCATTTTATTCTGCGGCGGAATTCATTTTAAACGCCGATCTTAAGAGGTCTTTTATCGAAGAAGAGATAGATGTAGATAGAATACAGAATTTAATAAATGAGATGAAAAAATGGAATGTCCCTCTTGATACGATTGATATTGAGTTTGCTGTAAGGAGAAGGCTCGAAATGCTCGTGGAAGATTTCTACAGAAATCCATTCGATTTGGAATTGCTTATAAAGCTTCAGAGGATGTTGGAGTTAACCAGATTACTGCCTCTGAAAGTAATTTACTGGGAAATTCAGAATATATACTATAAAATTGTAACAGCTTACTATAAGGATTCTGTCGCAAAATCCGGAGAAGGTGATGATAATGCCATCAAATGGCTTAAAAACTTCAAATACATAGGTGAAATGCTTTTCTTCAATATACAATCAATACTTCAACAGGACTGAACAGGAGGATTAATTGGGGAAAGAGAATCTCTTACTGCCAAGAATCCCAATCTCGACATATCGTTTGCAGTTCAATAAAAATTTCAGATTTACAGATGCGAAAAACATTGTTAGTTATCTTCACACACTGGGCATAACCGATATTTATGCATCACCATACCTGATGGCCAAGGAAGGCAGCCTTCATGGATATGATATCGTTGACCACACAAGACTGAATCCCGAGATAGGCATAGAAAAAGAATATTATGAATTTGCCGGCGAACTCAAAAAGTATGAGATGGGGCAGATACTTGATATTGTCCCGAATCATATGTGCATAGCGAGTAAAGATAACTTATGGTGGATGGATGTGTTAGAAAATGGTCCAAGCTCAATTTACGCTGATTACTTTGATATTGACTGGTCTCCATTAAAAAAAGAACTAAATAATAAACTGCTTTTACCGATTTTGGGTGATCAGTATGGAAATGTCTTAGAAGCACAGGAATTTAGATTAACCTTTGAAGAAGGATCTTTTTTTCTTTATTATTATGACAATAAATTTCCTATTATTCCCAAGACATACATTTTTATTCTAAAACAGAGAATTGATGAACTTGAATCTACTCTATCACCGGATAATGCTTATTTCGAAGAACTTCTAAGCATCTTAACAGCGCTCGATCATTTACCGCCTTATACAGAGACAGATCCCGAAAAGATTGCCGAAAGATACAGAGAAAAAGAGATAATTAAAAAAAGATTGTGGACATTATATACTGAAAGTCCTGAAATTAGAATGTTTATAGATGAAAATGTAAGCATTTTTAATGGGAGGAAAGGTGAACCAAGGAGTTTTGATCTCCTTGATGAACTTCTCAATATGCAGGCTTACAGACTTTCTTATTGGCGTGTGGCGACGGAGGAGATTAATTACAGAAGATTTTTCGATATAAACAGTCTTGCAGCGATAAGAGTAGAAAATCCACTCGTATTTGAAGACACACATAAATTTCTATTCAGACTTATTCAAGAAGGTAAGGTTACAGGATTGAGGGTTGATCATCCAGATGGCCTCTATGACCCCTCTGCATATTTTCAAAAGTTGCAGCGTAAGTGTTTTCTGCAAAAAAGACTGGGGTATTCAGAAATTATAAAAAATGAGACTTCACAAGCATACGATATGACAGATTTAGAAGAGAAAATACTTGCAGAGTATGATGAGACTATATTTAAAGATCCACAATATAAGCCGTTCTATGTAATAGGTGAGAAAATACTTTGTAAGGGCGAAAGGATGTCAGAAGATTGGCCTATTTTTAGCACTACTGGCTATGTCTTTTTAAACGCAGTGAACGGAATTTTTATAGATATGAATAGTGCAAAAGCGTTTGATGATATTTATTCAAAATTTATTAAATCAAGATTAAACTTTCAGGATGTTGTATATGAAAAGAAAAAATTAATTATGAAAGTGGCAATGTCAAGTGAGATAAATTCACTTGGTAATATACTCAATCGAATTTCTGAGAAGAATAGACATACAAGAGATTTCACCTTGAATAGTTTAACTAACGCTATTATAGAAGTGATAGCATTTTTCCCTGTATACAGAACATATATAAATTTGATGACGATTAAGGATAAGGATCGTCAATACATAGAGGCTGCGATATCGAAAGCAAAAAGAAATAACCCTGCTATAAGTACTTCAATTTTTGATTTTTTGAGGGATGTACTTTTACTCAAATTTCCTGATAATTTCGGGGATGAAGAAAAAAATGAATGGCTTGATTTCGTAATGAGATTTCAGAAAGTAACAGGTCCTGTAATGGCTAAAGGACTTGAAGATACTGCTTTTTATGTTTATAACCGATTGATTTCACTTAATGAGGTTGGAGGTAATCCTGACAAGTTCGGTATTTCGCTTGAGGCATTTCATGGTATGAATATAGAAAGGATGAAGTTTTGGCCACATGCATTGATTGCCTCTTCTACACATGATACTAAACGGAGTGAAGATGTGAGGGCAAGAATAAATGTTCTTTCTGAAATCCCGAGCGAGTGGAGAAAGCGACTTATTTCGTGGAGCCGGATGAATAAAAAGCTAAAGGTCATTGTAGATGGGCAGAGTGTGCCTGACCGCAACGAAGAATATCTTTTATATCAAACGCTGATAGGTGCATGGTCTTTAAAGGTTCAGCAGGAAACAGAATATGAGAATTTTAAAATGAGAATCAAAAATTATATGTTAAAGGCTATAAGGGAGGCAAAAGTCAACACGAGTTGGATAAATCCAAATACAATTTATGAGGATGCTGTGCAGATTTTTATTGATAGAATTATGGATAATAAATCAGAAAACCCTTTTATAAAAGATCTTTTAGAGTTTCAGAAGCTTATATCAAATTATGGTTTATACAATTCTCTTTCGCAGACTCTTCTGAAGATAACATCTCCGGGTATCCCAGATTTTTATCAGGGAACTGAACTCTGGGATTTCAGCCTTGCTGATCCTGATAATCGAAGACCTGTTGATTATAAAATAAGAAAAAAAATGCTGGATGAACTTAAAAAGCGAGAATCTGAAGTTTCTCTTTCGGACCTTGCAAGGGAGTTAACGATAAATAAAGAGGATGGCATGATAAAGCTTTATCTGATTTATAAGTCACTTAATTACCGCAGGAAAGAGAGTGATTTGTTCCAGAGAGGAGAATATTTACCTCTTGAAGTTATGGGTAAAAATTTTGATAATGTTTGTTCTTTTGCTCGAAGGCTGAAAAATAAAGAAATAATAATTGTCGTGCCAAGATATTTTACAAGATTGGTTAAAGAGGAACCTCCATTAGGTGAGATAATCTGGAAAGACACATTCGTAATAGTTCCGTTCGCTAAGGAAAATGTTAAGTATTACAATATATTTACAGGTGAAATTGTATCCGCTAAAAATTATGAAAATGCAATTAGCTTACATCTGTCGGAGGTATTTATGCATTTTCCTGTGGCCATAATGGAAAGGGTTTATGATTAATTATGGAAAGTGTTATTTTCAGAAAAGAGGTTAGCGAAGAAATCGAAAAAATTAAGAGTGCTGACCTACTTGTAGGGATACCGAGTTACAATAACGCACGCACTATTGGTCATGTTGTAAAAGCAGTGCAGGCAGGTCTGATGAAATATTTCCCTGATAGGAAAGCGGTTCTTGTGAATTCGGATGGAGGTTCAACTGATGGGACAATGGATATTGTAAAAAACACAAAAATCGAAGATCTTCAATCAGTGCTTTTACATCATAGAGTTGAACCTGTTTTTAAAATAACTACTCCTTATCATGGCATTCCAGGCAAGGGAAGTGCTTTTAGGACAATATTTGAGATAGCCAGCACTCTTGAAGTAAAAGCCTGTGCGGTTGTGGATTCTGATCTCAGAAGTATAACCCCCGAGTGGATTGAACTTTTGATTAAACCTGTGTTCGAAGGTAACTTCGATTATGTTGCACCCCTCTATTATAGACACAAGTATGACGGTACAATCACAAATAGTATAATTTATCCCCTAACAAGGGCATTATATGGAAAGCGGGTTAGACAACCTATAGGCGGTGATTTTGGTTTTTCAGGAGAATTGGCAAGGTTCTACCTTTCAAAGGAAGTCTGGGAAACGGATGTAGCAAAATACGGGATTGATATATGGATGACAACCACCGCGATAGCAAATAACTTCAGGATATGTCAGTCTTTTCTCGGTGCAAAGATCCACGACCCAAAAGATCCATCTGCTGATTTGAGCTCAATGTTATTTCAAGTTGTAGGAGCGACTTTAGATCTAATGGAGACTTATTCAGAAGTCTGGAAACAAGTTGTGGGATCAGAGCCTCTTCCAACCTTTGGATTCAGATATGATGTAGGGTTAGAACCAGTTTCTGTTAACCTCGAGAGAATGATCGAAAAATTCAGACTGGGTGTTAGAGAGTTAACAGATTTATGGAAGAAATTTCTCCCGACCGAAATATTGGATTTTCTTAATAAAGCAGCTACACTATCAGAAAAGGACTTTTGCTTGTCTGATGAAATCTGGGTAGATATAATTTACAATTTTGCCATTGCTTTTCATAAGAAAATTATGAACAAAGAGCATCTATTAAAATCACTTACACCTTTATATATCGGTAAAATTGCTTCGTTTGTAATAGAGGCATGGGATAGCACAGCCACAGAGGTTGAGGAGAAGATAGAAAAATTATGTTTGACTTTTGAGAAAAAGAAAAGTTTTCAGCTAACAAATTGGTAGTAAGAAAGGGGGTATTTCATGAAAGACCTTTTAGATAAAGTAATAGTCGTCCCGATAGAGAGATTTCTAAATAGACTTATTCAATTTTTACCGGACATACTTACTTCCTTATTCATATTTAGCATAGGTATAGTATTGGGGCTTATTTTTAAAAAAATTTTTTTAAGATTTTTCAACACAGTAAAAATGGATAGTTTTTCTGAAAGATATGGTTTTGTCGAGATGCTTAAAAAAGGTGGGATAAAAGAGCCTGTGTCAGTAATCATTTCAAAATTAATAGGATGGTTGACAATAGTTATTTTTTCTATTGTTGCACTTCGCACTCTTAATGTTCCCGCCATTGAACGAATACTCGAAAGCTTTTTCCTCTATGTGCCAAATATTTTTGTTGCAGCAATTATTCTCTTTGTTGGTTATTTACTGGGCAACTTTATAGGCCGTGCTGCTCTGATAGCTTCGGTAAATGCGGGTCTTAGGGTTTCAGGTTTAGTTGGTAGAGTCGTTAAATTGATTATTTTTCTTCTTGCTTTGACCATGGCACTTGAGCAACTTGGCATAGGCAGAGAGACAATTATCATAGCATTTGCAATAATTTTTGGAGGTGTGGTACTTGCACTTGCGATTGCATTCGGACTTGGTGGAAGGGATATAGCAAAAGATTATCTTGAGAAAAAACTAAAGGGTGAAGAAAATAAAGATGAGATAAGTCACCTTTAAACTAACGTAGAAGCAATATCTGCATTATTTGGGTTTAATTAGATACAGGCGGATCACCCAGCATTTATAAATATGAGAGACAACATATGAACTGGTATCAACTCAGCGTAAAAGAAATTTTTGAAAAACTTAAGTCCGAAGAAAATGGATTGACTGAATCGGAGGCTAAAGAGCGTCTGTTAAAACACGGTTTGAACAGGCTTGCCGAGGAAGCAAAGATAGATAAATTTAAAATATTCATACATCAATTTACCAGTCCTCTTATTTATATCCTCCTTATCGCAGGAATAGTCGCAATATTGCTCGGAGAATACATTGATTCAGGCGTCATTTTCGCAGTTGTTGTGCTCAATGCAATTATTGGTTTTATTCAAGAATATAAAGCAGAAGAAAGTGTCAGGGCATTGAAAAAAATGGTTGTCCCGAAGGCAAGGGTAATCAGGGAGGGAAGAGAAAAAGAGATAAATAGCGAAGATTTAGTTCCAGGGGATCTCGTTTTACTTGCCTCAGGCACTAAGGTTCCTGCTGATATTCGCCTTATTCATACAATTGAATTAAATGTGGATGAGGCAATGCTTACAGGGGAATCAATACCTGTAGTAAAGATCACCACACCTATAAAACAGGACAACCTGACTCCAGGTGATCAGAAAAATATGGCTTTCATGGGGACAATAGTTGTTAGCGGAAGGGCAAAAGGCATCGTCGTGGAGACCGGAGGTAAGACTATCCTTGGTGGTATCGCCCGTGAGGTCAAAGAAATCGGTGTTGTCAAGGCACCATTGCAGGAAAAGATACATAACTTCGCAAAAGCAATCGGCCTTATTGTTGTCATTGCTTCTGCATTTCTTTTTGTTGCAGGTCTGCTTATTGGTGAAAGCATTAAAGACATGTTTATGACCGCTGTTGCCGCTGCTGTGGCAACAATACCCGAAGGGCTCCCAATAGTAGTAACCATTGCCCTTGCAGTAGGTGTAGCAAGGATGGCACGGCAAAATGCTATCATCAGGAGGCTCCACGCAGTTGAAACACTCGGAAGCACAACTGTCATAGGCTCTGACAAGACCGGCACCCTCACGAAGAACGAGATGACAGTGAAGGTTATTTTTGACGGCGAGCATGCATACAGGATTACGGGTACAGGTTACGAACCAAAGGGGGAAATACTGCTTGCATGGGAAACTATCGAAGCTAGGGTTCTAAAAAATCTTCAGATGATTTTCAGGATAGGGTTACTCTGCAATGAAGCAAATCTTTATGAAGAGAATGGACAGTTTAAGATTGACGGAGACCCTACAGAGGGAGCTTTGATAGTATCTGCAATAAAAGCAGGGCTTAACCCTGAGGAAGAAAGAGAGCATTATCCTCAAACAGCAATAATTCCGTTTGAATCGGAACGAAGATACATGGCGACTCTTCACAGACATGGTACTAAAAAATTTATCTTTGTAAAAGGTGCCCCAGAGAAAATATTAGAGATGTGCACAAAATGTATGACAGGGGAAGGATTGAGAATAAAAGAAATATTAAACTATGCCCATCTTTTTGCAAAGGAAGGAATGCGGGTTCTTGGTATGGCTTATAAAGAGGTCCCTCCTCATACTGAAGAAATAACTCACCACGATGTCGAAGGACATCTTATTTTTGCCGGCATTCAGGGGATGATAGATCCACCGCGACCTGAAGTAATAGAGGCTATTAATGGGTGTAAAAAGGCAGGCATAAGGGTTGCTATGATAACAGGTGACCATGCAACCACTGCATCAGCTATAGCAAAGATGCTTGGTATTACAACTGAAGCGACAAAGGTTTTAACGGGGAAAGAAATAGAAGGTATGAGTGATGATGAGCTTTTCGAAAAAGTTAGGGATATTCAGGTTTTTGCAAGGGTTTCTCCGCAGCATAAATTAAGAATAGTCCAGCAATCAAAAAGGCATGGCGAGATCGTGGCTGTTACAGGTGATGGTGTAAATGATGCCCCGGCCCTGAAAGCTGCACACATAGGAATTGCGATGGGTCGAAGTGGCACCGATGTGGCAAAAGAAGCTGCGGATATGATATTAACAGACGATAATTTTACAAGTATTTTCAATGCCGTAAAAGAAGGTAGAATCGTCTTTGACAACATCCGTAAAGTGACATTTTTTCTTATTCCTACAGGTATTGCTGCAATTCTCTCTATACTCGGAACTATTATCTTAGGTCTTCCAATACCTTATGTGCCAGCTCAGCTTCTCTGGATAAACCTTGTAACAAACGGCCTGCAGGACGTTGCTCTTGCATTCGAGCCAGGAGAAAAAGACATTATTGAAAGACCTCCAAGAAATCCGAAAGAGGGAATAATGTCAAGGATACTGATTGATAGGACAATACTTGTAGCCTTTATCATTTCTGCCGGTGTAATTTATAACTTTATAAACGAGTTGAACGCAGGTGAGACCCTTGAAAAAGCGAGAACCGTTGCAGTAACAACCATGGTTTTTTGCCAGTTCTTCCAGGCATGGAACAGCCGTTCAGAATTAAAATCCATATTCCATATTAATCCTCTAAGCAACCCCTTCCTTTTTTACAGTATGATAACAGCATTCCTCGCTCAACTTTCGGTGATTTATGTGCCTGCACTTCAATGGGTATTCAGGACAGAACTGATTGCATTAAATGAATGGATTAACATACTAATAGTATCTATTACAGTGATTATAATAGTCGAAGTAGATAAATGGTACAGGAGAAATAAAAAGAAAATAAGATAAACAATAAAAATTACTTAAGGAGGAAAGTGTTATGAATGGTTTGGGTTTAAATAAATGTAAGATGTTGTTATATATTGTTACTCTTATTACACTATATTTACCATTATCAGCACAGGCTGATAACGATAAGGAACTTTCATCCGGTGGAACTATTTATATCCCTATTTATTCGAATATATATGCTGGACCTAAGGCTGTTCCACATCAACTTGCCACATTATTGAGCATACACAACATTGATCCAAAAAATTCTATCACAATTCTAAAGGCCGATTATTATGACTCAAATGGTCAATTCATCGAGAGCTATATCAAAAGTCCTATAAGCCTTAAACCGTTCCATCATACGTTCATTTATCTTAAGGAATATGACAAAAGAGGGGGGCCTGGCGCTAATTTCATTGTAAATTGGAGAGCAGATAAAAAAGTCAACCAACCTATTGTGGAAGCGCTGATATACGGTTCAAGAGCAGGTCTGTCTTTTACCTCTCATGGACGGACAATAACAGAATAAAGAATAAACGTAATATTTGATATTTTAATTTTACAGGATTCATGGAATACGATTTTTTAAAATCTCTCGAAGTTATATTTATTGCCTCTGCAGTAGTTATACTGCTTCTATATAAGTTGAAGGTCCCTTCACTTGTCGGGTTTATTGTTGCTGGTGTTATTATCGGTCCTTACGGTCTGGGAATCGTAAAAGACACACATTCAATTGAGATACTTGCAGAGATTGGGGTTATTCTTCTTCTCTTTACAATCGGCATTGAGTTTTCCATGACAAAACTCTTCAAGATCAAGAAAGCTGTTATAGGCGGTGGTGGGACACAGGTACTCCTTACAATATTGATATCAGCCTTTATTACATATTTGGCAATAAGGGACGTAAACAAATCCATTTTCTTCGGCTTTCTTTACGCCCTGAGCAGCACGGCAATAGTTTTAAAGTTACTGGCAGAAAAAGGGGAAATAGATTCTCCTCATGGTCAAACAATGGTAGGCATACTAATTTTTCAGGACCTCTGTATTGTCCCACTCATGATGCTTATCCCTGTACTCTCTGGGGATAAAATTGATTTTCTGGATATATCAATAAAAATAGGCAAAGCAGTATTGATTATAGGCATTGTACTTTTTGGCGCAAGATGGATAGTTCCAGCTTTACTCCACCAGGTCGTACGTGCAAGGAGCAGGGAACTATTTTTAACCACAATCATTCTTATCTGCCTCGGCATTGCACTTATTACTTCGAAATTCGGTCTTTCCCTTGCTCTCGGCGCCTTTCTTGCGGGCATTATCATATCCGAATCAGAGTATTCCCATCAGGCAATATCAGATATCCTGCCGTTTAAGGACAGCTTCATGGGTCTGTTTTTTGTCTCAATCGGCATGTTGATGAACACCGGATTTGTTTTTAATAACGCTATGAATATAGTCTCGGTTGTTCTGTTCATATCAGGTTTAAAAATAATAACAGGCACGGCCGCATCACTTTTTATCGGAAAGCCTTTCAGAACCTCCCTTTACACAGGGCTTGGTATTTCACAGATAGGAGAATTTTCTTTTGTCCTTGCTGTTGCAGGCAAAGCCTCAGGGCTTATAACTGATGAGCTTTATCAAATTTTTCTCTCATCATCTGTTATCACCATGATAGCAACTCCGTTCGTTCTTCAAATTGCTCCATCTGTTTCAGACTGGGTGTCAACGAAAAGTATCTTCGGAAAAATCATCAAATTCCAAAAAACTTACGAACATGAAGGGATTCCGAAAAGAAAACATGATCATGTAATCATCATCGGTTTTGGGCTGAATGGGAAAAATCTTGCAAAGGTATTAAAAGAGGCTGAAATACCCTATGTGGTACTCGAAATGAACAGCGATACGGTAAGGGATATGAAAAAGAAAGGAGAACCAATCTTCTACGGGGACGGAACAAGTCAGGCAATTCTTCGAAGACTCGGAATTAAAAGGGCACGTCTACTTGTAGTAGCCATATCAGATCCTGTTTCTACAAGGAGGATTATCTCTATCGCCAGACAGGAAAATCCTGATATCTATATAATTGTAAGAACCCGTTATGTGGCAGAAGTGGAAGATTTGAAAGAGCTGGGAGCTAATGAAGTTATACCTGAAGAATTTGAGACTTCTATCGAAATATTCTCAAGAGTTCTGCACAGATACAGTTTCCCGAGAAATATCATACTTGATATGATCGAAAAAGTAAGGAGTAATAGTTATACCGCCCTTAGGGATATAGAAGTTCCCAGAAGGCATCTCTTTGAAAAGTATGAGTGGCTTCCTGAGATTGAGATAGACGGTTTCAGGATTCCAGAGGGCTCTCATCTTAGTGAAAAAACAATAAAAGAATTACAGGTTCGTAGAAAGACTGGTGTCACAATTATTGCAGTAAAGAGAGAAAAGAATGTGTTTACGAATCCCGAGCCCGACTTTCTGCTCAAAGACCATGATTACATACTTTTTACCGGAGAGAGAAAGAGCATGAACACCGCATTGCAATTTTTTAAAGGTGCTGATTGATGTTGCCGTGGCTTGGGTTTATTGTTTGCACTTCAGTCATACTTTTTTCACGCACAAGACTTTCAAAATATGGAGATATAATAGCCGAAATAACAGAATTGGGACAGACGTTTGTTGGAAATATATTTATCACAAGTAAATTTTAACCATATTATCTGCACTCTCTGCTATTGCTATGACAACCACTGCAATAATAGGATTTACATAGCAGAAAAAACTCTTATTCATAGCATGGGATTCCCTCGGCATTGTAACATGTTATAGAAAAATGCAAATGAATAATGCATATGTTGTGAAAAAATTTATTTTCGAGTTAAAGAAATTTTTGAGCAATGTCTGCATTATTCGGGTTAACCTAATGTTACTCCTTAGTTTGAGATAAAAATATCTCTCCTGACATACAAAATTGTAGATAATTACAAATTTGTAGCATACCTTATCTTTATATTCCTATAAAAATCAATAAGTTAGAATTGGCATGTTTTTGGTAATAGATTACAGACAACAAAATGGGGTCACTAACTGAAAGATTGAAAGAAATCGAGAAGGAAGAAATATTAAATGCATTACTGGAATGCAAATGGGTCATGTCAAGGGCTGCAAAGAAATTAGGAATAACTGAAAGGATGATTGCATACAAGGTCAAAAAATACAATATCAGAAAGGAGGAGTTCAAGGTTAAAAGTTAAAAAGTTGAAGTTAAAAAACTATCAAGGAGGATAAGATGAAAATTTTAAAAATTTTAATTCTGGCATTAATGATCACTGTAATGATGGCAGGA
Source organism: Nitrospirota bacterium (assembly GCA_013388455.1). Taxonomy (NCBI): domain Bacteria; kingdom Pseudomonadati; phylum Nitrospirota; species Nitrospirota bacterium. The sequence continues at coordinate 41,966 of JACAFF010000008.1, read as the reverse complement.
AGTATTTGTGCTAAAGATATCAAAACATCAGGAAGCGCCTCAGTAGATGTCATGAGCAATTATGTATGGAGAGGACAGAAGTTGAGCAATAGCTGGGTAGTTCAGCCCTCGGTCGGAATTACTTATGGGGTCTTTGGAGTAAATATCTGGACCAATTATGATTCCGATTCGAAAATTGATGAAGGAGATGAACATGGTGAGTTTTCAGAAACCGACTTTACTTTGAGCTACACAAGATCAATCGATAAGTGGATTTTCGGAACTGGCTATATCTATTACGCCTTAAGCGGCACCAATGACACACAAGAGCTATATTTATCCGCAAGCTATGACACATTATTAAAACCGTCGGTGATTTTATATTACGACTTTGATGAAGGCCAGGGCGCTTTCATTATAGCATCAATCGGGCATTCTGTAGAAGTCCTGAAAGGAGTATCTCTTAATTTTGGAGCGTCTGCAAGCTATAACATAAACAACAAGGTCATGGGATATGATGAAAATGGAGATGATTTCAATAATTTTTATAATGCCGAACTTTCATCTTCAATGAATATACCTGTCTGGAAAGCAATTATGATTACACCGAAGATCGCTTATACATTCCCTATAAGCAATAACTCAGAGGATGCGATAGAGAGCTATAGCGATGATAAAGACAAAGACATCTTATACGGTGGCATCAATATAACTCTGAGCTTTTAAAGGAGCATAGGATGAAAAATATAATTGCATTAACAATATTAGCGCTGACTCTTATAAGCGGATGGGCCTTTGCTGAAGACTTGGTTAACCCTCCACACCTTCCAGCAGCTGAGCAGGCAAAGCCTGCTCAGTCTGCTCCTTTACCGGAAGCTGTAACAGCAGTTGAAGAAACACCGAAGATTGATACAGGGGACACTGCGTGGATGATTGTAGCCACAGCATTTGTTATGCTAATGACACTTCCGGGACTGGCACTATTTTATGGTGGTCTGGCTAAAAAGAAGGATACACTCAATACTATGGCTATGTCTTTTGTATCATACTGCATAGTTAGTTTTTTATGGGTCTTTTATGGGTACACTTTTACATTCGGTTCTGATATCAGAGGTATCATCGGAGCTCCCGAGAAAATTTTACTATCAGGTGTAGGAGTTGGCAGCCTTTCAATGACGGTTCCGGAATACATATTTATTGTATTCCAGATGACTTTCGCTGCTATAACTGTTGCACTTGCAAGCGGTGCATTCATCGAAAGGATTAAATTTTCTGCGTGGGTATTGTTCACAATACTCTGGATGACTTTAGTATATGTGCCTGTTGCCCACTGGGTATGGGGAGGGGGGTTCCTTGCAAAATTAGGTGCGCTCGATTTTGCAGGGGGGACAGTTGTCCATATCAATGCGGGTATTGCTGCCCTCATCGGTGCACTGGTTCTCGGCAAAAGACGTGAGGCATCTCTTAAACCGAGCAACCTGACCCTGGTTGTAACTGGCGCGGGTCTTCTCTGGTTCGGCTGGTTTGGATTCAATGCAGGATCTGCTGTTGCGGCAAACGGTATCGCAGGGATTGCTTTTATTAATACTAACACAGCAACAGCACTTGCTTCCATATCATGGATGCTAACAGAATGGATACATGCAAAGAAACCAACAGTTTTAGGTCTTGCCTCAGGTGCGGTTGCAGGACTTGTTTCAATAACACCTGCAGCAGGATTTGTAAATATCAAAGGTGCAATTATTATCGGAATACTTGCTGGCATGGTGCCATACTTCGCAGTTGCCAGTATAAAACCAAAACTCGGATATGATGATTCTCTTGATGCATTTGGTATTCATGGTGTCGGAGGGATACTCGGAGCATTACTGACAGGAATATTCGCAGATCCTTCAGTTAATGAACTTGGCGCAGGTCTTCTCTATGGGAATCCGATTCAGTTTCTAAAACAGTTTATAGCAGTAGTTATAACTATAATTTACAGCGGTGTAATAACATTGTTAATATTTGGTATTATTAAAATTACTGTCGGCATAAGAGTCGATTTAGAACACGAGATTACAGGACTTGACGAGAGTCAGCATGGCGAAAAGGCATATAGCCTGTAAAAAAGGACAGGAGGCAAAATGAAAAAGGTAGAAGCTATTATAAAACCCTTTAAACTTGATGAGGTAAAGGATGCATTGAACAACATCGGAATTCATGGAATGACAGTTACAGAGGTCAAGGGATTTGGAAGACAAAAAGGTCATATCGAAGTCTATCGAGGAACAGAGTATGAGGTAAATTTTATCCCGAAAATCAAAATAGAGATTGTAATTCCAGATACATTAAAGGACAAAGTAATTTCAACAATTATTGAGAAATCAAATACAGGCAGCATAGGAGATGGTAAAATTTTTATCTATTCTCTTGAGGATGTTATCAGAATAAGAACAGGTGAAAAAGGAGAAGAAGCTATCTAAAGCATTTAAAGAAATTCCTTTTTTCATGCGTAATGATGTTTGCTACAAAATTGTATTAACTACAAATTTGTAGCAAACATTTCCAAATTCCCGACCTTGATAAATAAGGCTCTACAATCAGAATGCCATATATTTATCAAAATATCCTACATAATTGTAGGCTAAATAAAAAATAGAAATGCTAAATAATAAAAAATATTCATATATATCAATATGTTACATCCTGGCATGATTTTAGATAATAAATCTGAGGTGAAGAGAGTAAAAATCTAACTATTATGGAGGCATCTGTTATGACACCAAAAGAAGTAAAGGAATTTGCAAAAAAGAACAACGTTGTTATGATTGACCTTAAATTTATGGATTTTCCTGGTCTATGGCAACATTTCTCTGTTCCGACAAAAGAACTTACAGAAAGCTTGTTTGAAGATGGACTCGGGTTTGATGGCTCATCAATACGGGGATGGCAGGCTATACACATGAGTGACATGCTTGTTATACCTGATCCTTCAACAGCGGTACTCGATCCGTTTACCCAGCACCCTACACTCAGCATAATATGCAATGTTGTTGACCCGATTACCAAAGAACCTTATTCAAGAGATCCTCGTTATATTGCTCAAAAAGCTGAGGCATACATGAAATCAACAAAAATTGCTGATACTGCATATTTCGGCCCTGAAGCAGAATTTTTCATTTTTGATGATGTGCGATTCGACCAGACAGCAAACAGCGGATATTACTATGTTGATTCTATTGAAGGTATCTGGAATTCAGGAAGACAGGAGAGTCCTAATCTTGGATACAAACCAAGGCATAAAGAAGGATATTTCCCAGTTCCACCTATGGACAAACTGCAAGATATCCGCACAGAAATGGTAATTGAGCTTGAAAAGGCTGGTATTGAAGTTGAGGCTCAGCACCACGAAGTTGCAACCGGCGGGCAGTGCGAAATTGATATGAGATTTTCACCTCTCGTAAATATGGCAGATAAACTGATGATGTATAAATATATCATTAAGAATGTTGCTCTGAGGAATGGCAAAACAGTAACTCTGATGCCAAAACCACTCTTTGGTGACAATGGTTCGGGCATGCACACACACCAGAGCCTCTGGAAAGCTGGTAAACCTTTGTTTGCAGGCAATGGATATGCTGGGTTGTCAGACATGGCACTTTACTACATTGGCGGTATTCTCAAACATGCTTCTGCGCTTGCTGCTTTTGTCGCTCCAACAACAAATTCTTATAAAAGGCTTGTGCCTGGCTATGAGGCGCCAATAAATCTTGCATATTCAAGCAGAAACAGGTCTGCTGCAATACGTATACCAATGTATTCTCCAAGCCCCAAAGCTAAAAGAATTGAGGTAAGGTTTCCTGATCCATCTTGTAATCCATATCTTGCCTTCTCCGCAATGCTAATGGCCGGACTTGATGGAATAGAGAACAAGATTGATCCAGGAGAACCACTCGACAAGGATATATACGAACTCGGTCCTGAAGAGCTTGCAAAAGTTCCAAGCCTTCCAGGCTCACTTGAGGATGCTCTTGACTGCCTTGAGAGAGACCACAGTTTTCTCAAAAGAGGAGATGTTTTTACAGAAGATGTTATAGATATGTGGCTTAAATACAAGAGAACAAGAGAAGTCGACGCGCTAAGACTCAGACCGCATCCATACGAATTTTTCCTTTATTACGACATTTAATACAAACAATGCTTTTAACCCAAATAATGCAGATAGCTCGAAAATTTCTTTAACTCGATACACCCTCCTCGTCCCCCTTTGCCAAGGGGGGGATTAAAGGGGGGTGAAAAATATTAATTTTTCGGATACAGATGACAGCCATGAATCTCTTTCGAGCTTGGCTACTTGGCTAATTTATTTCCTTTTTTTATTGCCGACGTTACCATCTAAAAGGTATAATTTTCATTATCAAGGAAACGCTATGGTAAATGATTTATTTGGCAGAATAGTTATTGTAGAAGCAGAAGATGGAATTACATACACAGGCAAACTTATAGAAGTTGGTGAAGAAGAGGTACATCTTGAATCAGAACTCGGCTGGATTGTTATCCCTGTTGAAAGAATATCCAATATCCGTGAAAAGGACATTTAACCTATATCTCCCAGAAGAAACTGTATTAAAGCTACCGAAGAAATCGCAGCAGTTTCAGCTCTAAGTATTCTCCTTCCGAAACTCGTTATAAGAAAGCCCTTATTATTTGCCATTTTTATCTCATCTTCTGCAAAACCTCCCTCAGGTCCTATTATGAGATAAATTTCCTCCCCGATTTCTTTTAATTCTGTCTTTAATATCTCAACAGTTTCTGATAATTTTCTTTCACCTCCTTCATAGAAAATCAAGCCTTTTTTCTTTTCTGTATTATCCTTAAAGAGGTTACCAAATCTCGCTAATTCCTGAATATCAGGCACAATACTTCTTCCAGATTGTCTTGCTGCCTCTTCTGCAATTTTCCTCCATCTCTGAACCTTTTTTGTATCTCTCAATTGGCTTCGCTTTGTAATAACAGGAATAATTTTCTTTACACCGAGTTCTGTGGTTTTTTGAACAATCATATCCATCTTCTCACCCTTTACAAGTCCCTGCACAAGGATAATATATAAAGGAGATTCCGTATCGCATGGAAATTTTTCTATAACTTCTGTAATTACTTCCTTTTTGTCTGCCTTGAGAATTTTTGTCCTGAAACAACCACCTTTTCCGTTAAATAAAATCAACTCGTCATTTTTATGGCATCTCAAAACAGAAATTAGATAATGTGATTTTTCGCCTGTGATTGTTATTTGATCGCCTGTTTTCTCTGATGCTGGGAAATATATCCTCGGCATTTAAATAACCGACTACTTCTCAGCGACTGAAAAGAGGCTCTTGATTTTTTCCCTGAATGTCTTATTTACTTCATCGCCACTGATACGGGCGAATTCTTCGAGAAGTTCCTTTTGTCTCGTATTAAGTTTTTTAGGAACATCTATGTAGACACTGACAATCTGGTCACCCTTAGTATGACCACCAAGCTTTTGTATACCCTTACCTTTTATATGGAATATTCTGCCAGAAGGAGTTCCAGGTGGTATTTTTATTTTATGTATTCCTTCAAGAGTTGGCACCTCAATTTCAGCACCAAGAACAGCCTGTGGGAATGATAGAGGAACCTCACAGTAAATATCTATTCCATCTCTTTTAAAGAAAGGATGTTCTTCAACATTGATGATTATGTAAAGATCACCTTTTGGTCCACCATTAATTCCCATTTCTCCCTCTCCAGAAAGCCTGAGCCTTGAACCGGTATCTACACCTGCAGGGACCTTAACGCTTACAGTTCTATACTGTCTGACCCTGCCCTCACCATTACATGATTTGCATGGATCTGTGATAATTTTTCCTGCACCGTTACATCTTTCACACGTTCTTGAGATACTGAAGAAACCTTGTTGAAATCTGACCTGCCCTGCCCCTTTACAATTGTGACATGTTACAGGTACTTTCCCAGGTGCTGTCCCTGTCCCTGCACATTCAGGACAATTTTCCCATCTTGGAATCTCTATTTTCTTTTCTGTCCCAAAGGCTGCCTCCATTAAGGTTATTTCAAGATCATATCTGAGATCATTCCCCTTTGTGGGCCTGGGTCTTCTCCTTCCAGTAAAAGTCCCAAAGAAATCTCCAAATATGTCTTCGAAGATATCTCCAAAACCAGTTCCGAAAGGACTATATCCAGCTCCAGCACCAATTCCTTCAACAGTTCCAAATCTGTCATAATATGATCTTTTCTCAGGATCACTCAGGCATGAGTATGCTTCGTTTATCTCTTTAAATTTTTCTTCTGCTTCTTTATTATCGGGATTTCTATCAGGATGGTATTTCATTGCAAGTTGACGGAATGCTTTTTTGATGTCAACTTCAGATGCATCCCGAGATACCCCGAGTATTTCGTAATAATCTTTCATAATTTCATATTATAAACAAATTAACCCGAATAATGCAGACATTGCTCAAAAATTTCTTCAACTCGATGAATTATCGGATTTGTTTTAATTTTTTTATGGATAAAATATTCGTAAAACCACTTTCGCAACATCTGCATTATTCAATAGCATTTTTTGGGTTAAATAAATCAAGTATATAATAAATACAAAAATTAAATTTTTGAGCAACATCTAAATTATTTGGTTAGAGGAGAACCCCCTTCTATAAAGGGGGCCTATTTGATTTATTAGAATTCATTCCAAAAATAATTTATTAGTTTACTTTTTCTCCTTATCAACATCCTCAAATTCTGCTTCAACCACTTCTTCTTTCGATTCTTTTGGACCAGTCTGTTCTCCAGTTCCCCCTGTTGAACTGGTCGCCGTTCCTGCTCCAGCACCTGCGCTTTTATATATATGCTCTGCCAATTTATGAGATGTATTTGTTAAATATTCTATGGCAGATTTTATTTCTGAAATTTCATTGCTTGTATCTTTTGCCTTTTTGCATCTTTCAAGTGCTTCCTCAATATCACGTTTTTCTGTTTCTGTTAACTTGTCACTATGTTCTTTGAGAGTTTTTTCAACAGTATATATAAGAGTATCAGCCTCATTCCTTGCTTCAGCAAGTTGTTTCTTTCTTTTATCTTCATCAGCATGAGCTTCAGCATCACGCATCATCTTCTTAATCTCATCTTCATTCAAGCCACTCGATGCAGTGATTCTGATGGACTGTTCTTTTCCTGTTCCAAGGTCCTTAGCTGACACATGAAGGATACCATTAGCATCAATGTCAAATGTTACTTCAATCTGTGGTATTCCTCTCGGCGCAGGAGGAATTCCAATGAGTTCGAAATTTCCAAGAAGCTTATTGTCTGATGCCATTTCTCTTTCGCCCTGAAACACTTTTATCGAAACAGCAGGTTGGTTATCTGTAGCAGTCGAGAATATCTGACTCTTCTTTGTAGGGATTGTAGTGTTTCTTTCGATTATTTTAGTGAAAATCCCTCCAAGTGTCTCTATCCCGAGAGATAACGGTGTAACATCAAGAAGAAGCACTTCCTTAACGTCTCCTTTCAAAACAGCTGCCTGAATAGCAGCACCGATTGCTACAACCTCATCAGGATTTACAGTCTTGTTTGGTTCTTTTCCAAAAAAACTTTGCACAACTTGTTGAACCCTTGGTGTTCTTGTCTGACCTCCAACAAGAAGGACTTCATCAATATTTGACGTAGATAGTCCAGCATCTGATAAAGCATCTTTACACGGTCCGATAGTTTTTTCTATAAGATCTCCTACAAGTTGCTCAAATTTCGACCTCGTTAATTTCATAAGCAAATGTTTTGGACCTGTTGCATCTGCTGTAATAAATGGAAGATTAATCTCTGTCTCCATAGCTGTCGAAAGTTCTATCTTAGCCTTCTCAGCTGCTTCTTTCAGCCTCTGCAACGCCATCTTGTCATTCTTTAAATCTATCCCCTGGTCTTTTTTGAATTCTTCAACCAACCAGTCCATTATTCTTAGATCAAAGTCATCACCACCCAGATATGTATTACCGTTGGTGGACTTAACCTCAATAACACCTTCTCCGAGTTCAAGAATGGAGATATCAAAAGTTCCGCCTCCAAGGTCATATACTCCTATCTTTTCCTCTTTCTTTTTGTCCATTCCATACGCAAGAGATGCAGCAGTAGGCTCATTTATAATCCTGAGCACATTAAGACCTGCTATCCTCCCTGCATCTTTAGTAGCCTGTCTTTGACTGTCATCAAAATATGCTGGGACTGTTATAACAGCTTCCGTAACAGACTCTCCCAGATAATCCTCTGCAGCTTGTTTAAGCTTCTGGAGTATCATTGCAGATATCTCAGGAGGTGAATATTTTTTCCCTCTTATTTCAACGTGTGCATCTCCATTTGCGGCCTCTACAATCTTATATGGCAATCTTTTTCGTGCATGATCGACTTCGCTGGAATTAAATTTCCTACCCATAAGTCTCTTTATTGAAAATATAGTATTCTCTGGATTTGTTATAGCCTGTCTTTTTGCGATCTGACCTACAAGCCTTTCTCCCTTATCAGTAATTGCGACAACAGATGGCGTTGTCCTCGATCCCTCCTGATTAGGAATAACTACTGGCTCTCCAGCCTGAACAACAGCTATAACAGAATTTGTTGTTCCAAGATCTATACCAACTGCTTTCCCCATATCAAGATTCCTCCTCTACTATTTTATTTATCTCAATTTCTTTTTCTTGAGTTTGCTGGTTTACAGACGGTTTCTTTGAAACCGCAACCAGTGATGGTCGTAATACTTTATCTTTAAGCATATATCCTTTTCTGAATTCCTCGACTACTGTATTCTCATTTAAATCTTCACGTTCAACCTGTGTCATTGCATGATGTATCGATGGATCGAATGGCTTTCCCTCAGCCTCTATTACAGTTAATCCAAATTTTTCGAGCGTTCTTTTCATTTCTTTAAGTGTTATTTCGACTCCCTGAACAAGTCCCGATGAAAGATCATCTGTAGCATGTTTTAATGCCATCTCTAAATTATCAAGTACAGGTAATAGATTTATTATAAGATTTTCATTCCCATACTTTATAAGTTCTTCTTTGTCTCTATTTACCCTTTTTTTGTAATTTTCAAATTCAGCATAAAGCCTTAAATATTTATCATTCATCTCCTGTAACTCAGGAACAAGGCGATCCTTATCTTCCTGAAAAGATATCTCGGTATCTTTAGAAACCTCTTCTTCAAGTGATGGAATCTGGTTCTTATTTATATCAGAACTTTCCATTCTATTATCTACTCTATTATCTACCTCCCGGAAAGCATTTTAGAGATGAATTTAGCTGTATTATCGACGAGATATATTGCCTTAGCGTAGTTCATACGTGTAGGCCCTATGATACCTACAATTCCAACAGGACGATTACTATCTTTGCATGGAGAAACAATCAAGCTTAACTTTTTCATCTCATCGAGGGAATTCTCAGAACCTATAATAACCTTAACCCCGTCAGATTCTGAGAGTTTGTCAAGCAACTTGATAATTGTATGTTTATCCTCTATTGCTTTTGACAATTCTTTTATCTTTTCAAGATCTGCAAAATCTGGCAAATTGAGCACTTCAGTTAACCCTGAAACAAAAAGAGCACCTTCTTGAAAGCAAAGAACTTCCTGGCAGAGGCTCATTGCCCTTGCGATTAGAGTATCACATTTTATCTTTTCTTTTGACATTTCGCGAAGTATCTTCAAGCGTATCTCATCCATTGCATACCCTGAAAATTCTGTATTAATATACGATGCCATTCTGTTTAAATCCTTTTGAGTTATTTTTGGATCAATCTTGACGATTTTATTCTTAATCACTCCCTCATCTGTTAACAACACCACAACAGCATTATCATTTTTATATTTAATTATGTTAATCCTTTTCAAAGTTGTCATATCAATAACAGGTAACATCGCTATCCCGAGATAATGGGATAACATAGAAAAACTCTTGGTAGTCTCCCCGAGTAACATTTCTATGTCATTTTTAAGTGTTTCCAACTTCATATAAATATCTTTAAATATTTCTTTTTCCTGATAGTATTCGGGCTCAGCAGTAAGGGAGTCGACATAGAATCGATACCCCAGGTCTGTTGGAATCCTTCCAGCAGATGTATGTGGCTGTCTTAAAAAACCCATTTCTTCAAGATCAGCCATAATATTCCTTATTGTAGCCGGTGACCATCCAAAACCATACCTCTTCGTTATAGCCCGTGAGCCTACAGGATCAGGATAATTAATGTAACTCTGGACTACAGCAAAAAGGACTTTCTTTGTTCTTTCACTCAGTTCGTGCATTTTAGCACTCTCCACTGTCAAGTGCTAATAATTTAACAATTAATTTATTGACATGTCAAGTAGCTGATTATACTCTGCACTTATTAAGTTAGACAAGCAGAAAAATGCTTCGATTTCTGCCAGCTTTTTTAGCCTCATACAATGCTTTATCCGCTTTTTCAATTAATTCTTCTTTATTATTTACTTCCACGGTTCCTTTCGGATTAGGATTAGTTGAGATTCCTATGCTTACAGTAACTTTAAATCTATCTTTGTCAGCGAAAAAGCTGGTATCCATAATTGCCTTTCTCAATCTTTCTGCCATATTCTTCGCTCCATGAGAATCTGTTCCAGGGAGTATTAAGGCAAACTCTTCACCACCATAACGAGCAGGGATATCAATACTGCGTATAGTCTTTCTTATAATACTGGCAATTTTTTTTAGCACTGCATCTCCGACAGGATGACCATATGTATCATTGATCTTTTTGAAATAATCAATATCAATTAGAAGAAGGGAAAGAGGGTTTGAGTATCTCTCTCCACGATTGAACTCTTCTGAAAGTTTTTCCTGAAAATACCGATGATTATAAAGACCTGTAAGTCCATCGGTAATAGCAATACGTTCTATTTCTGCATGGAATCTGGCATTTGCCATTGAAGTAGATGCCTGATTCCCAAGCACTTCAAGAAGTTCAATCTGATAAGGATTGAATGCGCTTACTTCTTTAGAAAGGAGTACTAATATACCAATGAGGTCGTTCTCATAAAAAAGCGGAAGTATAAGAACAGATCTCACATTGTCAATCTTAAAAGGCAAAATTGGGGAACGATAGTCTCTAACATTAGAGACATTTATAGCCTGTTTATTTTTTATTGCCATGTCAAGTAGGGTATTCTTCAAGCTAATTTTTCTATCTTTATCGATTGGAATATTTGTCTTATGAATTATTTCGAATTCACTACCTTTTGTTACAAAAAAAAGAATATCAGCAGATACAATCTTTTTTGCACCTTCTATCAAATGTTCAGCAATCTCATCCATATTAAGAGTTGAAAGGAGTTTAGAACTTTCCTCATGCAATGTTTTTAGTGCATTGTATGATCGTTGGATGTGTGGATAAAGACGCTCTTTCTGGAAAATTCTTGTAATATGCTGTGAAAACGTTTCAAGAACTTCTCTGTCTGAAGGATTAAATGCTTGAAATCGGGCACTATCAGCGGCTACAACGCCAAGAGTGAAATCGCCGTCAATTACAGGAACTGTAATTAATGAAGAAATTTTATCCTGTCTTAAGTAACCGGGATGAATATCCTTTTCATTTATATCAATTAATAGAAAGGATTCCTTTTGATTAAAACAACGATTGATAATTCCATTATCCGAAGGAATGATTCTTCCTGATTCTTCAGTCGAACAACGCAATCTGAGGCCGCTGTCTGACCCTACAAACAGGCTCACAGAATCTGCACATAGTATTTTTTTTATAACTACTAAAATATCTCTACATTCTTCATCAATCCTGAACATTGACTGAAGACAATGAGATATTCTTTTTTCATCATTGAATGGGATTATTTCAGATGAGGATAAATCATATGTTTTTTTCTCAATATCAGAGATGCTGTCACTTATTAATTTTTTCTTGAAAAGAAGAAAAAGGCCAACAGTCAGTCCAAGAGAGATAATAATCGCTATCTCTTCATAAAATCTATCCTTAAATATAATATTTTTAATTTCAAAAAAGGGGATTAATAATAAAACTGTAACAACCTTTTTCCAGCTATTATAAAAAGCAATAGTAATCATAAATGGGAAATAGAGCAATATCAACCATGGAAGTCCAAATGATAAACTTGCACCGCTAATCAGAATGGCAAAAGATGAAAATATTTCAATAGAGTAATCTCCCCAATCTTTTCTGTAATGTAAAAAGTAGCAGACTGATATTGTAATTGCACAAAGGATAAACCAGAATGGTCTTTTATTTATCGAAAAATCAAAAAGTAGACCGAGATAGGTAAAGAAAAGAAGTAGTAAAGGGATTCCCCTTTTTATCCAGAAACCCTGCCTCTTTTTACCTCCTCTTCCTTGAAAAACTTTTTGTATAATATATCCCACTCAGGGCTTCCCTCAACGATCTTTTTTTTGAATGATTGTAGCTTTTTTCTAACAGCAGCATCAATCTCTTCGCCAACCATTAATTCTGATATGATTATCCTCTTAACCTCAGATCTTATTTTCCCTTCTTCCTCAAGCATTGTAATAAGTTTCTTATCTTTCAGTCCTTTGAGGAAAACATGACTCAGGTGGGAAATTTTATCATCTGATAGCATCATAATACGAGATTTCGCTCCTTCACAAGCTTCTGTTTAGTAAGTTCAAAAAGTTTTCTGTAGTCCAGATGACCTTTCTCAATTTCAGTGGAATGTTTCTTTAAAAGTTCTCTAATCTCATCATTTAGCCTGTCCTCTATTGAAAGCTCATCAAAAATTATGGTTTCCGCTTCTAAGAGAAGTTTTTCGGTTGGTATTTCAGGCTTAATTAGCCCTTTTGTAATGAGAGCATCTATTATTTTTTTTGTTAGGAGAGGAACCCAAGACTTAGGGACCCTCATCCTACTTTTCAGCAAAAGCAAGCAAAGCTATACTCCTTGCTCGCATAATGGATTTAGTAAGTTCTCTCTGATGTCTGGCACATGTGCCTGTCATCCTTCTTGGAAGGACTTTTCCCCTCTCTGTAAGATAGCTCTTTAGTACCTTGATATTTTTGTAATCTATAAATTCCACTTTTTCAGAACAGAACCTGCAAAACTTTCTTCTCAGGAATTTTTTCTGCTGCAAATTTTGTCTTTCTCCTTTCATTTTAGAATGGTTCTAAATCAGAAGTTTCTTCAGGAGGTGTAAAGTCTCCTTCACCGCCTAAGCCTGAATCCTGTGCCCCACGCCTCGAGAGAAATTTTACAGATTGTGCAATGACTTCAAATTTACTTTTTTGCTGTCCATTCGATTCCCATCTTCTCTCCTGCAATCTTCCCTCAACAAGAACAGAGCTACCTTTATTAAGATATCTACTGCATGATTCAGCCTGTTTTCCAAAAACTACATTATCTATAAACATTGTCTCCTGTTTAATTTCATCTCCGCTTCCAGCGGACTGTTTATATCTATAATTCACCGCCAACCTGAAAGATGCTACCGGGGTCCCCTGTGGAGTATATCTAAGTTCCGGGTCTTTTGTCAGGTTTCCTATAAGTATAATTTTATTAAACATTTAACTTTCGCTCTTTTGTTCCATCTGCTCCGTAGAAGCTTCAACGCTTTCAAGGCTACGAACCTGTTTTGCAGTAAGCTTTACAATCAAATACTTCAACACAGCATCATAAACTTTGTAGAACTCTTCCAGTTTTTTGATTGTCGTGGTTGGAGTTTTAAAGAACAATAAAATATATAATCCTTTCTTCTGTTTCTTGATCTCATATGCAAGCTTCCTTCTACCCCAGACATCAACCTTTAATACTTCTCCACCCTGATTTGCGATTAATTCTTTTATCTTGCCAACAGCAACTTCAGCATCTTCATCAGAAAGCGCTGTGTTAAGAATCACCATGTTTTCATATACATTCATCCAGCTAATCTCCTTCTCACAGATTTCCTTTCAACTCTGTAACGTAATAAATCTTAATTTTATACCATATAAGATATTATAAAATCAATAGCTTCCCCTCTGATGGAAGGTTCTTTTTTTCATAGTAGTCTTTCATTTGTCTATAGTTTTATAATATTTGAGACATGTCGGCTTATGCTTCTATAGATGTCGGGTCGAATACTTTCAGGCTCCTCATAGCTGAAATCAAGAAAGGGAAGATTATAGACATCTTCTCTGATAGGAAAATAACACGTCTTGGGAACAAAGTTAATCAAACCGGGAGACTTCAGGTCAAAAATATTGAAGAATCAATCAAGGCTCTGAAAGAATTTGCATCAATGATATCAAAATACAATGTAGTACATATCAGAGCGATTGCAACGAGCGCTCTGCGTGAGGCATCAAATTCAGATACATTCATTCAGAGAGTCAACGATGAAACTGGAATTAAAATAGATGTAATATCTGGAGAAAAAGAAGCAGAACTGAATTTGAAGGGCATTCTCTTATCTTTTTCAGAGCCTAAGTATCTTAATAAGACATTGTTAATTCTTGATATTGGTGGCGGGAGTACAGAATGGATTTTATATAATGGTGAACACTCAATTAGAATGGGAAGCATACCTGTAGGAGTAATAAAATTCACAGAAAATTTTTTAAAAACAGATCCCATCTCAAATAATGATTTATCAGACATGAAAAATGAGATGTATTTAGTTATTAAAAAACTCGAACCTGAAATACACGAATTAATTGCCGAAAAAACAGAATTAATCGGAACCGGTGGGACATTTACAACATTAGCATCTATAGACCTTAAACTTGATGAATATTCGCGTGAAAAAATCCATATGCATCGAATACCTCTGAGTAGATTAAAAAAAATGTCTGAATTTCTATTGCCCCTTACTCTTGAAGAAAGAAAAAAAGTCAAAGGACTTGAACCTCAAAGGGCAGACTTGATTATACCTGGCTTACTATTTACAATTAATGTCATGGATTTTTTCCATTTTACAGAAATGATCATAAGCGATTATGGACTTCTTGAAGGAGCATTATTAGAGATTGATGAAAAAAGTTTTTGAAAGGCCAAAAAGTCTTAAAAAAGAACCTTTCCGCTATTGCCCGGGTTGTGGACATAGCCTTATACATAGATTAATTGCTGAGAGTATTGATAAACTTGGCATTCGCGATAGGGTAATTGGTATTGCTCCTGTCGGATGTGCTGTATTTGCCTATGATTATTTTAATTTTGATGTACTCGAAGTTGCTCATGGCAGACCGCCTGCTGCTGCTACAGGTCTTAAGCGTATACTCCCCGACAGAATAATCTTTTCTTATCAGGGTGACGGTGATCTTGCAGCAATTGGGACAGCCGAAATCATTCACGCTGCTAACAGAGGAGAAAATATTTCTGTATTTTTTATAAATAATGCAACATACGGCATGACAGGAGGACAGATGGCGCCGACAACACTCTTAGGGCAAAAAACATCTACAACACCTTCAGGTAGAAATCCAAAAATAGATGGATATCCCCTGAGGGTTGCTGAACTTCTATCAAATATTGAAGGCTCAACATACATTACAAGAACCTCTGTAGATTCATATAAAAATCTTATGAATACAAAGAAAGCAATAGAAAAATCATTCACATATCAAATAGAAGATAAAGGGTTCAGTCTGGTTGAGATACTCTCACCATGCCCTGTAGACTGGAAGCTCTCTCCGGTTGATTCACTGATATGGATACAAAAGGAGATGTCAAAAGTATTCCCACTCGGAACTTTTAAAGATAAATTTGCACATTCAGGAGAACAGATTTTATCAAAATAAAGGAGAACAGTTTAACTGGAAAATAAAATAATCATAGGTGGTTCTGGTGGTCAGGGCATACTCTTCTTAGGAAAAATTATTGCTCATGCAGGTATGCTTGAAGGTAAGGAAGTTACATGGTTCCCCTCTTATGGTGCTGAGGTCAGAGGAGGAACTGCAAATTGTACGGTCATTGTATCTGATGAGTTAATAGGATCTCCGGTTGTATTAAATCCTGATACCCTCATCGTGATGAATGAAGCATCAATGTATAAATTTCTTCCAAGACTTAAAGAGAAAGGCATTTTTATATTCGACTCTTCGCTGATCAAAAATACTGTAGAAAAAAATGATATCAAAATCTTAGGAGTCCCTGCTACAGAGATTTCTTCCAAAATAAACACTACCAAATCTGCAAATATGGTGCTTCTCGGTGCATTCATCGCAGTTACAGGTTTATTGGATGAATCATATGTCTTAGAAGCGATTGAAAAATCTATGTCTGGCAAGAATAAGAAGATTATTGAAGATAATAAAAAAGCCTTAATTAAGGGAATACGTTACATTGAAGACAAGAAAAGCTAAAGTTTCCGATTTAAAACATATTCATAAGCTTATTAATGATTTTGCAAGGAAAGAAATCATGCTTCCCAGGTCACTAAATGAACTCTATGAAACACTTCGAGATTTTGTTATATACGAAGAGAAAGGCTATATTTGTGGAGTATGTGCATTACACATTATGTGGGAAGATCTCGCTGAGATTCGATCACTTGCAGTAGCAAAAAATTACCAGAAAATGGGGATAGGAAAAAATCTGGTAAAACATTGTCTGAAAGAGGCAAAATCTCTTGGAATCAAAAGGGTCTTTGCATTAACATACCATCCAGAATTCTTCAGGAAGATAGGGTTTGTTGATATTGATAAAGCGCAACTACCGCAAAAGATATGGGGAGACTGTTTACGTTGCCCACGATTTCCCGAGTGCGATGAGCATGCTGTAATCAAATATATTTAAGCTCACTATTCTACTTTCTCAAATTCACTCTTAGAAGCACCGCATACAGGACAGACCCATTCATCCGGCAGGCTTTCGAAAGGTGTACCAGGTTTTATCCCGCCTTCAGGATCACCCTCCTGTGGGTCATAGATGTATCCGCAGACAGTGCATTTATATTTATCCATCCTTTACCTCTCTTTCTATACTTCTATAAAAACATGTCCTGTTTCCTGTATGACATGCACCAGACCCATGCTGGATAACTTTCACAAGTAGAGTATCTGAATCGCAATCATAGAGAATTTCCTTTACTTCCTGAACATGTCCTGAAGTCTCTCCTTTCTTCCAGTACTTCTGCCTTGAGCGTGACCAGAAATGTGTATACCCGGTCTCAACAGTCATCTCAAGAGATTTCTTGTTCATATAAGCCAGCATTAGAACATCTCCATTTTCAATATCCTGTATAATAGCAGGGATTAGCCCTTTTTCGTCATATTTAAGTTCAGGTATCATAGTCTCTCCTTTTTATTCTTCGATAAATTTATAGTTACTTAACGATATTATGACACTGAATTAATAAAATGATTCGTGGATTGAACTATCTTTATCCTGTCTTTTTCAGGATTGGTTATTATCTCATTTAATTTAGAGCTTATAACCTATCTTCCTCAAGAAATCTTTTCTATGTTTCTTATCGTCTGAACTCTCTATCCCCTTTGGTGAAAAACCATCAATAACACCAAGCACTCCATTCCCCTGTGGAGACGTTGCTACAATCACCTCAACAGGATTTGCAGTTGCACAGAAAATCCTGCAAACCTCCTGACAGTTTTTAATCTGATTCAGGACATTAATCGGGAAAGCATTTTTTAAAATTACACAAAAGACGTGTCCTGCTCCGATTTCCTGGAGATTCTCAATACATACCTCAATTAGCTCTGCATCGTTACCCTCTGTTCTTATCAAACAGGGCCCGGAAGCTTCCGTAAATGCTACACCAAATCTTGCTTGTGGGACCGAAGTCGCAATAATTTCGTAAAGATCCTCTGCTGTCTTTATAAAATGTGTCTGGCCGAGGATAATATTACAATCTTTTGGGATATTTATCTTTACCGCTTTTAATTCCATATCCTCCTCCTTTTTTATTTTTAAGTATTGTCAAAAGTTTTTTCTCAAAAAGACTTAAAACCCTTAATTATCAATGCATTGTTTATTTTTTGCTTGCCTCCCCCTTTTGTCTCCTGCTGGCGGGTTCATATCCTTTCTTTTGTCCCCCGCTGGCAGGATTACAAACCTTCTTCTGTCCCCCGCCAGCAGGGGACATTGTAGTAAGGTTTTCCCATGAAACTTTTGATATTACCTCTTTTTACTATTGACTAATGACTAATGAGTCTATTTACTATGCTATAATGAAAATAAATTTTTACTGTATATGTCAAGCCTTTCATATTTCATAGCATGACGTATAATAATATTCAAATTCAAGAATAGTTATGATAACTTCAATTAAAAACCATATTCATGCAATTCAAACCAGGTTAGGGGTTATATTACTAATCGTCTTTTCCATTTTTTTTAACCCATCACAATCACAAAGTGCCGATGTTATAGGTCCTGAAGTATCCTTCCACGGAGATGAAATTCATGCTTCTGCCTCAGTGGTACTAGATGAAAAATATATTAACGAACTGAAAAAGGGGATAACAAAAAATTTTAAGATTTATGTTGATATCTATCGGGTATGGCATAACTGGCCTGATGAATTTATATCTGGCAAAGTTATTTTCAGAACTCTTAAATGTGATCCTGTAAAAGGTGAATATATTGCAACCTCAAGCTCTGGAAATATTTTTGTAAATAAGAGATTCAAGTCTTTTGAGTCTATGACAGATTGGGCGTTAAGAATTGATGATATTCGACTTATACCTGTGTCAGAACTTGAACCCGGAACATACTATATTAGGGTTACAGTGGAATCCAAAATACGAAAACTTCCCCCTGTTATAGGATACTTTATGATTTTTTTATCGGAAAATGAATTCAAAATCCATAAGAATTCATCTTTCTTTTACATAGGGATAAAAAGATGAAAAAACTGCATCCTGTCGTGTTTTTCATGATCATTTTCCTTTTCGTTATAGCATCTTTTGCAGTTGAATTCCATTTCCTTCGACTTGAATCTGTACCATTTCTGACAAAACTTTTTCTTCTTTTACCAATAAATTTAACAATAATAGCCTTATTTACACTTATGTTTTTTGTAGGTAAAAGTTTGATAAGGCTCTACTTTGAGAGAAAACACAAAATTCTCGGCTACAAATTCAAGACTAAATTCGTGGTCATCCTCGTGGTTCTAACGCTTATTCCAGCAGCTCTTTTATTTATAATATCGAGCGGCCTCATTACAAATTATATTGATCGGTGGTTCGTTCCGCAATTGAGACAGCCTCTGGACAGGTCAATAGAAATTGCAAAATCAGTATATGAAATTGAAAAGCAAAAAACACTTGATTATGCAAAAGCATTATCTAAAGGAGAATCAACCCTTTCAGATTATAAAGTCAAACATCTTTCCATAATACCCGCAGATGCGACGGAAACAATACGTTCTGCATTTGAAGGAAAAGCAGGAACTGAAGTAATTTCAGGAAAAAGGGGTGACATTATAAGGGCGGTCGTCCCTGAATTTAAAGATGGAAAACAAACAGGGGTGTTAATAGTCGAATCACTCATTCCTGTGAAGATTACAACCAATGTCGAGAACATCAAAGATGCCTATGAGAACTATCTTACACTCGAATCATGGAAAGTGCCTATTAAAATAAATTACCTGCTTATTCTGGGTTTCCTAACAATGATAGTTGTATTTATGGCTTTATGGATAGCCCTCCGGATATCAAGAGGGATTACAGACCCCATACAGAGTTTGGCTCTCGCGACCGAACAGGTCGCCTCTGGTAATCTTGACATAAAAGTGGATATTGAAAAAACAGACGAAATTGGACTTCTTATCAATTCATTTAACGATATGGTTAGAAAACTAAAATTCAGTAAAGAATCCCTTCAATCAGCTTATCTTTATATAAAAAATATTCTGGATAATATTAATTCTGGTGTTATTATGCTCGATACCTCAGGAACTATATCAATGATCAATGGAGCCGCATGTTCAATACTAAACATAAATCAGCAGGATGTTGTTAACAAAACTTATAGAGAACTTATGTTAAGGATTGATTCTGAAGAACTTCATAATCTTGTCCATAGTATAGAGGGCAAAGTATTCAAACCTGTAAAAAAAGAATTAAAAGCCCTTATAAATAATAAAAGAATTATTTTATCAGTCTTTATCACCAGTCTGAGGGATTCACAGAAATATATCGGCCTTCTGGTTGTCTTTGATGATATAACTGATATTATTGAAGCACAGAAGGCAAGAACCTGGCAGGATATAGCAAGAAAGATGGCTCATGAAATAAAAAACCCTTTAACTCCAATTAAACTTTCAACAGAACGTATGATTAAAAAATGGGAGATACAAGATCCTGATTTTGATCATATCTTCAGGAGATCTGCAAAAACTATTATTAAAGAAGTTGAAAGTCTTAAAAGACTGGTTGATGAATTTTCAAGGTATGGCAAGATGCCGGAAATAATCAAGAAACCAGCCTCTATTTCAACTATAATAGATGAGGTGGTTGATCTATACAAAGATTATAAAGATATTCAGATTAATGTTATAATGCCTGAAAATCTTCCTCTTTTAGAAATAGATTATGAGCAGATTAAACGTGCTCTAATAAATATTTTTGATAATGCAGTACAAGCAATAATAACCAATGGGAAAATTGACATCAACGTAAGTTTTGATATTGATGCAAATAAGGCATTCATTAATATTGCTGATAACGGACCAGGCATAAGAGATGAGGATAGAGAAAAATTGTTTCTCCCTTATTTTTCTACTAAAAAGGATGGAACTGGCCTTGGTCTTGCAATAGCAAACAGGATAATTACAGAACATAGAGGGCATATCAGTTTCAGAGATAATAATCCAAAAGGAACTGTATTTACAATAGAAATACCAATCAAGGATGTTGCTATTTAACGCTCATCCCGAAGGAGTAATAAATGTCTGACGGTGTAATACTTATAGTTGATGATGAAGAAGGAATTCGTGAAAGTCTCTCTGGCGTGCTTGAGGATGAGGGGTATGAAACCATCACATCAAGTGCTGGAGAAGAGGCAATAAAAATATTAAAAGAACAAAATCCAAATCTTATATTTTTAGATGTATGGCTACCTGGTATGGATGGCCTCGAGACGCTCAAAGAGATAAAAGAATTCAAACCTGACCTTCCAGTAATAATGATTTCTGGACACGGAAATATAGAACTTGCAGTAAAGGCAACACAAATGGGTGCTTATGATTTTCTTGAAAAACCCCTTTCTCTGGAGAGGATTCTTTTAGCCACTAATAGAGCTCTTGAAAAACATAAACTTGAAATAGAAAACAGGGCACTAAAACAGAATCTGCTAAAAAAATGGAAATTGATAGGAGATTCTCAAAAGATGAGATATCTTAATGAACAGATCGATATGGCTGCTAAAAGCAATAGCAGGGTATTAATACTTGGAGAGAGTGGTTCCGGTAAAGAACTCGTTGCTCATATACTTCACGAAAAAAGTCAAAGAAAAGATAAACCTTTTATTGAGATGAACTGTGCCGCAATTCCTCAGGAACTCATTGAGAGTGAATTGTTTGGTCATGAAAAAGGTTCCTTCACAGGTGCATTTGAAAGAAAAATTGGGAAATTCGAATTAGCTAATGAAGGAACATTATTTTTAGATGAAGTCGGGGATATGTCTCTTGCAACACAATCAAAAGTGCTTCGTGTAATAGAAACTCAAGAATTCCAGCGTGTTGGTGGCAGTAAAAGTATTAAGGTAGATGTCAGGATTATTGCAGCTACTAATAAAAACTTGTTAGAAGAAGTAAAAAAGGGGAACTTCAGGGAAGACCTTTTCTTCAGATTGAATGTAATTCCTATAAATGTCCCTCCTTTACGGGAGCGGAAAGAGGATATCCTATCATTAGTGGAATATTTTCTTGAGTATTTTGCTGCAGAATATGGCCAAAAACCTAAAACCATAACTCCTGATGCATTACAATATCTTGAATCTTACAACTGGCCAGGGAATATCAGAGAATTGAGGAATGTTATAGAGAGGCTCGTAATCATGACCTCTTCAAATACCATAAATCCAAAAAACATATTAATCGGAAATAATGTGCGTTCAGACTATTTTTCTTTCAAAACCCTCAAAGAAGCGAGAGATTCTTTTGAAAAAGACTTTATTATAAAAAAGCTTGAGGAAAACAACTGGAACATATCAAAAACAGCCGAAATCCTTGACATCGAGCGCAGTAACCTTCACAGGAAGATAAAGGCTTATGGTATAAAAACATCATGATAGAAAATTTTAAAACGACATTTTTACACAGCCTCTAGTCAATAAATTCATATCGCATACTTTCTCTATTTCTCAATATAATATGCTTACTACTTAACTCACCTCTTTGTGGGAAATCTGACCTGTAATGTGCTCCAACGCTTCCTTCTCTAAGCAAAGCTGCTTTGATAATAAGATGTGCTACTGTAAGCATATTTTTGAGTTCCAGTTCACGCCGCATAAGAAAATGCTCTTTCAGAATAAATGACCATCCTTCTATTTTTTTTTGTGCTTCAGTAAGTGATTTTTTACATCGAATAATACCCACTCTCTTCCACATAAGCTTTCTTAAAGAATGCCGTATCTCTTCTGTATCTAAATTCATATTCCGTATTATAGTTTTCTGATATTTTTCTAAAAGCTTATTATTGCATGCCCTTTCTTTCAAATTTTGTTCTTTATGCTTCAAACCATAGTAAGCTGCTGTCTTACCGGTTCTTGCCCCAAATACAAGTCCTTCAAGCAGACTATTTGAGGCAAGTCTATTCGCTCCATGCACACCTGTACATGCAACTTCACCTGCTGCATATAAACCTTTTATATTAGTAGCACCTGTTATATCTGTTTTAACGCCCCCCATGATGTAGTGTGCAGCAGGAGATACAGGAATAAGTTCTTTTGTAATATCAACGTCATATTGTAGACAGGTTGAATAAATTCTCGGAAATCTCTTCTTAATAAAAATACTGTCAAGATGTGTCATATCCAGAAATACATGATTGCTATTTGTCCTTACCATTTGTGAAATGATAGCCCTCGAAACGATGTCTCGCGGTGCGAGTTCTGCATCAGGGTGATATTCTTTCATAAAAGGTTCTTTGTGAATATTCCTTAAAATTGCACCTTCACCTCTCATCGCCTCACTCAATAAAAATTGTGGTGCTGATGGAGCAAAAAGGACAGTGGGATGAAATTGTATGAATTCCATATCTTCAAGGATAGCACCTGCCCTGTAAGCAATAGCCATCCCATCACCTGTGGATACAGCCGGATTGGTTGTCCGTGAAAAAATCTGACCAGCTCCTCCAGTAGCAAGTATTGTAGCTTTTGCGAATAAGGCTGCTTGTTCGCCTCCCTGAAAAACTATTGCACCCAGGCACTCACCATCATCAATAATAAGGTCTTCTGTAAAAGCAAAAGGATATTTCTTCACAGACGAAAATGTACGAACCTTATTTAACAACACACGCTCAAGTTCCTTTCCTGTCGAATCTCCATGAGCATGCAGTATCCTTTTGCGCGAATGAGCTGCCTCGATTGTAAAATCCAGTTTTGTCCCCTCTTTATCAAATTCTGCCCCCCATGATATGAGTTCAAGGATTCTTTCCGGTCCTTCCTCAACAAGTATCCTTACAGCATTTTCCCTGCAAAGTCCATCTCCTGCTTTCAATGTATCATCAAAATGAATTCCAACCTCATCCTCATCACTAAGAGCAACAGCGATTCCACCCTGAGCGTATTCGGTACTACTTTCGGCTGGCCTTTCTTTTGTTACAACAATAACCTTTCCATAAGGTGCAAGCTCTATAGCAGCCCTTAGTCCTGCAACACCACTACCAATAATGAGGAAATCGGTTATTTCTTTACGCATTCTTTAAAAATATAATGCCTCATCTTAACACAAATAATAACTATATTCTATATCCTGAAAACAGGATAAATCTCGTAATAACCTGCTCATATATAAGTATACTCATGATATCATTCCTGCAAAAACAAAAATGCATATCTGCCTTCACACAGAATTATTCTTGACATGTATTAAAATTGATATAATATGACCTGAATAGACAATAAATTTTCAAACAATACCTCAAAGGAGGGGTCATCTATGTCTAAAGTATATTTTTCTTCAGCAAGAGCAATGAAATGGAAATATGACGACAGTATGCCGGGAAAACTCGAACAACTTCTGAATAAATTTGATCTCTCAAAATATTTTGAACCAAAGGAATGGGTTGCTGTAAAAACACATTTTGGCTCTGAAGGTGCTCATCGTATAGTACGTCCAATGCTATTAAGAAAGGTTGTTGATGCACTAAAAAGCATTGGTACAAAACCTTTTGTAACAGACACCGTCAGAATTAAAGGGCTTGATTATCTCGAGGTAGCTAATCAAAACGGGATAAACCATCTTTCAGTAGGAGCTCCAGTTATACTTGCTGATGGGATTTACGGGAATGATAATATAATGCTAAAAGCAGGAGGGATTCTTGATGAAATTGCTGTTGCAAGTGCTATTTACGACGCCTCCGGGATGGTTGTCTGCTCTCATTTTAAAGGCCATATACAAGCAGGTTATGGAGGTGCAATTAAAAATGTTGCAATGGGGGGAGTAAGTTCAAAACACAGGGAATGTGGCTGGAAATGTGGCAGAGGTGCAATGCACACTATAGGAGAAGGCAAGTTAATCTGGCACAAAGACAGATGCGAACTCTGCTATCAATGTCAGGAAATATGCCCTCTTGAAAGTATAAAATTCGAAAACGAATTATTCGAATATAAAGCAGAGGATTGCTGGCGGTGTGGAAGATGTATGAGGGTATGTCCATCGGGTGCACTCGAGTTGCCTGGCGATGATGAAAGATTCATGCGTGCACTTGCAGAAGCTGCAAAAACTGTATTGAGCACTTTTAAAGCAAACAAAGTCATCTATATCAATTTTCTCACAGAAATTCAACCAGAATGCGACTGCATGCCAGTTGCAGATGTACCGGTAATGCAGGACCAGGGAATTTTGATATCGGATGATATTGTAGCAATCGAACAGGCAAGCATAGACATATTGCTGAAAGCTCCTCCATTGCCACAGTCAGCATGTGATGAAAAAGAGATTTTCAAAGGTGAGGATATATTATATAGACTCTCTGAAAAACCATACTGGCTTCAGATTGAAGAAGCAGAAAAACTTGGATTGGGAAGTAAAAAATATGAACTAATCGAAATCTAAAAAAATAAATGCTGCTGCCCGTGGGATTTGGACAGCAGCATTAGGGGAGATAACGAGGCATTTAAATAATTTTTACCATTGAAATTAAACCTTTGTCAAGAAAAAAATTTTATAAAAATTTATGTTCTATAAGTAGCATTCACTTTCACATATTCTTCAGATAAATCACATGTGAGAATTTTCGCAAAAGATTTGCCGAGATTAAGATCAATGATTATTTTTAGTTCTTTTTCTTTCAATACATCATTCGCTTTCTGATCTCTACCTGTCGAGATACCTTTATGAGCAACCTTAACTTTTCCTATAAAGATGTCTATCCTATCTTCTTTCACAGCAACCCCTGAATATCCAAGCGCTGCCATAATGCGTCCCCAATTTGCGTCATTACCATAGAGAGCTGTTTTTACAAGATTTGAATTGGCTACAGAAAAAGCGCATTTTTCTGCATCTATTTCACTTCTTGCACCTCTTACTTCTATCTCAATAAGCTTGGTTGAGCCTTCACCATCCTTCACGATTAATTTTGACAATTCGCGTGTAACCTCAAAGAGAGATTCTCTGAAAGAATTATATATGGTTGACTTTGCAGTAATAGGAACATTACCAAGCATACCATTTGCCATAATAAGCAATGTATCATTTGTTGATCTGTCACCATCAACACTGATACGGTTAAATGATCTCTTTACAGATTCCATAATCAGCCTTTCTAAAATATCCTGTCTTACAGCTATATCAGTAAGAACAAAACATAGCATGGTAGCCATTTGTGGATATATCATTCCCGCCCCTTTGCATATACCAACGATACTTCCTGTACCTACCTCTGTCTTAATTGTCTTCTTATATATCTTAGGGAATGTATCAGTAGTCATTATTGCTTCGGCAACATCCTTTAAGTTCGATTTACCAAGATCTCGGACAAGCTCAGAAATCTTAACTCTTATCCTGTCCATTGGCATTGGTAATCCGATAACCCCTGTCGAACATACATATACAAGAGAAGGTTTAATAGAAAGCTCTCGGGCGGTCAAGACCGTCATTTCAACTGCATCACGAAGCCCTTTTTTGCCAGTGCATGCATTTGCATTTCCACTATTTATAATAACAGCCTGCCCACGTCCTGATTTTATTCTCTTCATATCAATCTTTACTGGCGCAGCCTTAATGCAGTTTGTTGTAAATACACCTGCTACTACTGCCTCTTTTTCAGAATAAATAAGTGCAAGATCTTTTCTTCCTGGCTTTTTTATCGCAGCTTCAACTGTAGAGAATAAAAAACCTTTTGGAGACATGCTATTCATCTGAATTTGAAATAATCATGATTATAAATAGATTTTGAATCACGGGAATAATGCAATATTTTCGAGTGCTGTTTTCTCATCAAACCCAAGCATAATATTCATGTTATGCACAGCCTGTCCTGAAGCGCCTTTTACAAGATTATCAATGGCAGTAAGGATTATAAGAGTATTTGTGCCCTCATTCAATTTCAACCCTATTTCACAGAAGTTTGTTCCCTTTACATTTTTAATATTCGGATATACCCCATAATCAAGGACCCTTAAAAACGGCTCGTTTTTATATGTATTTAGATAAATCCTTCTGATTTCTTCTCCTGTTATCTTCTTTGTAAGCGGTGCATATATTGTTGTCAGAATCCCCCTGTCAACAGGAAGGAGATGAGGGGTAAAATTAACGGAAATCTTTTCGTTAGATAGAAAAGATAATTCCTGTTCAATTTCAGGGGTATGTCTGTGAGTACCAACAGCATATGCCTTAAAACCTTCATTTACCTCACAAAATGATACTGAAATATCAGCCTTTCTTCCAGCACCGCTTGTGCCTGATTTTGCATCAATAACAATATATTGAATATTGATCAATTTATGCTTTATCGCTGGCATAAGCCCGAGAATAGCTCCAGTTGGATAGCAACCAGGATTTGCTATAAGTCTTGTCTTTCTAATTTTATTCCGGTAAATTTCGGGGAGACCATAAACAGCTTTTCTCAGGGTCTGTTGGAATTGATGGGGTACTTTATACCATCTTTCATATACAGCAGGGTCTTTTAACCTGTAATCAGCAGATAGGTCTATAATCTTTTTACCTTGCCTGAATAAAAAATCTACCACCTGCTGTGATTCTGCATGTGGTAATGCCAAAAAGAATAACTCAGCTTTATCAGCAATTTTAGAAATGTTTAATGGTTCATATTGAAGACCTGAATAATAATAATAAAGGTTTGGAAAAAGATCAGATACAGATTTTCCAGCAGACCTTTCGGATGTAACTCCTGTGATAGTAACACGGGGGTGATTTATAAGTATACGGAGCAATTCACCCCCGGTATAACCGCTACCACCACATATAAAAACTTTTACCATTCTCCTGTTTATCTCTTGGAGAATTGGAATCTTTTGCGGGCACCTTTCTGGCCGTATTTCTTTCGCTCTTTCTCGCGAGGGTCTCTCGTGAGAAAGCCTTCTTTTTTTAATCGCAGCCGAAGGTCACTGTTCATATCAACAATTGCCCTGGCGATTCCATGCCTCAATGCCCCAGCCTGACCGGAGAGCCCACCACCTGTTACAGTTGCATTTATATCGTATTTGCCAGTAATCCCTGCAATCTCTATTGGTTGACGTATAACCATTCTCAGGGTTTCTCTCGGGAAGTAAATATCAGCAGGCTTATTATTAACAATTATCTGCCCACTTCCGGGTGAGATGGTTACTCTCGCTACCGATGTCTTTCTTCTTCCAGTTGCATAATACTGAATATCAGCCATTTAAAACTCCTTTGTGATAAAAATACACTCTTTTCATACAGATATTATTTCTGGCTTTTGTGCAGAATGTGGATGTTCAGATCCCCTATATACCTTGAGCTTTTTTAGTAAATCTCTTCCAAGCCTGCCTTTTGGAAGCATACCCCAGACAGCATCAGTAATCAATTTTTCAGGGTGCCTGCTTAACAACTCTCTCGCAGTCTCTGACTTCAAACCACCTGGATACCCTGAATGACGATAATAGATTTTCTGATCAAGCTTATTTCCTGTGAGTTTCACTTTATCTGCATTTATAACTATAATAAAATCTCCTGTATCAACATTTGGAGTAAAAATTGGTTTATTTTTACCTCTCAAAAATGTTGCTATCTTTACTGCAAGCCTTCCGAGAACAGCATCTTTGGCATCTATAACATACCATTTGCGTTCAATATCTCCTTTTTTGGCAAAAAGAGTCCTCATCAAATCACCTTCCTTAAATTTTATTAAGATTTATAAAATAATAAACTTAGACTATAATTGTCAACTTTATACCCTGCCCTGTCTACAAAAAAACCTTGTAAGATCTACACCTATTAATTCTGCTGCGGCTTTCCAGCGATCATTTACCGAAACATCAAAGATAATCTTATTATTTGAAGGTGCAACAAGCCAGCTATCTATCATCAACTCATACTCAAGTTGTCCTGGAGACCATCCTGCAAATCCGAGTGTAAAAAGGAAACGTTCTGGTCCTTTGCCTGAAACAATATCAACAAGAATTTCCCGAGCAGTAGTCAAGGCTAAGTTTTTATTGATCGTTATTGATGGATAATATGTTCCTTCAGGCGAATATAAAATATATCCCTGTTCTGGCTTAACAGGACCTCCATAATAGACAGGTATATCTACTATATACTCCTTTATATCAAGACCTCCATGAAGGGGGACGAAACTATTAAGCAAAATGCGATTGATCACGAGTCCGAATGCTCCGTCTTTTGTATGGTCGCAAATAAGCACAACAGTCCGCTCAAAATTAGGATCCTTCAAGCTTGGAATAGCAATGAGAAACATTCCTGTCAGATTTCGGATATCAATCTTTTTCATTACCAAGACTCCTGAGTTTTATCGAGAATATTATACATTCTCTCTAAATTTTTTGATTGAAAGACGTGCAAGTCTGTCACATCTTTCATTTTCTTTGTGTAAATGATGACCTTTTATCCATTTCCACTCTATCTCGTGGATATTCGAAAGACTCAGTAATCTTTCCCAGAGTTCTCTGTTAGCAACATCTTCTTTCTTGCTATTTTTCCATCCATTTTTTTGCCATTTGAATATCCAGGATGTCATCCCCTGGACTATATAATTTGAATCTGTAAATACTTTGACCCTACTCGGCTTTTTTAATGCCTCAAGTCCTTTAATAATTGCAATAAGCTCCATCCGATTATTAGTTGTTAAAGGTTCAGACCCTGATAGCTCCTTTTCTTTACTACCTGATCTCAAGACAATACCATAGCCACCAACACCGGGGTTACCACTACAGGCACCATCTGCAAAAAGCTCAACATAAGGTTTCTTACTATCACACATATTGAGTTATATGATTAATAAATAAAACAATTGTAACATATTATAAACTTTTTAT
The DNA here is from genome assembly GCA_013388455.1 of Nitrospirota bacterium. Taxonomy (NCBI): domain Bacteria; kingdom Pseudomonadati; phylum Nitrospirota; species Nitrospirota bacterium. The sequence goes on along the minus strand of JACAFF010000008.1, from coordinate 12,350 downwards.
ATACGCTCAAAATCAGGGGATAGGCTCAATTTGTGAAACAAAATAACCAGTCTAACTAAACAGTGCCGAAGTCGAAGCTGAAGCCCAACCTAAAATCTGATAAAAACAGTTTCAATTCAAGAAATGCACCAGGATAAAGGTAGTTTATTTTGTGAAGAAATTGGGTCATATCCCTCATTACGAATATTTTTGAAAATAGTGATATTCCCTGAGTTTGAGAAAAAATGAATTCAATTGCTAAAATACATTTCAATGAATATATCCGTCATAATACCAACACTTAATGCAGGAGACGCTATAAAGAATCTCATCACAATGATTCAATCCCAGGATATTACTCCAATAGATATAATTGTAGTCGATTCTTCATCTGATGACCACACTGTTGACATTGCAAAAAGCATGGGAGTTGAAACTATGGTAATTTCAAGAGATGCATTTAATCATGGGAAAACAAGAAATATTGCCGCACTGAGGTCAAAAGGCGATGTGCTAATTTTTATGACACAGGATGCTGTTCCTTTTGATAATAATCTCATAAGAAGATTAACAGCCCCTTTATCACTGCCTGAAGTCGCTGCTTCATATGGAAGACATATACCAAGAGAAGATGCATCGCCTCTGGAAGTATTTTCAAGGAAATTTAATTACCCTGATAAAGGATATATAAAGGGATTTCAGGATATAAAAAAATATGGAATAAAGACATTCTTTTTTAGCAATGTCTGTTCTGCAATTAAAAAAGAGCTCTTCATAAAGACAGGAATGTTTCCTGAAGGAATTAAAACTAATGAGGACATGTTGCTATGTGCTCGTTTAATAATTAATGGTTATAAAATAGCCTATGTTCCTGAGGCTATGGTCATACACTCTCATAATTTTTCGCTTAAACAACAATTCAAGCGTTATTATAATATTGGATTGACACTTAAACAAAACAGATGGATTCTTGAATATGCTGCGGCTGAAAGTGAAGGTATTACACTAATAAAAGAACAGTTCAATTTTATAATTAAAAATCACAAATATAGATGGATCCCGTATATTCTGCTCGAGTCTGTTACTAAATATACAGGATATAAAATGGGCTTCATCTCGGCATGGCGCAAATAATGAACCAGATAAAATATGCTTTCCGATTTCTTTGTCTTGTTATCATCGATCTTACTGCTTTTTATCTTTCTCTCTTTCTGGCATGGCTCTTCAGAGGAAAGATTTCACCACTTTTTTTAGAAAACTTACCTTTCTTTAATTTCTCTTACTCACATTTTGTTTCATTATTGTGGATGCCAGTAGTATTTATCTTTTTCCTATTTTATGAAAAACTATATGATAATAACCTGCCATTTTGGGACGAAGTAAGAAATCTGGTGAAAGCTCTGTCATTAGCGAGTATAACTCTAATGGCTATTGTCACACTGGGTAAAATGTCAGATAGAGTATCGAGGATAGTGTTGTCAGCAATGTGGGGTTTTTCACTTTTTCTATTCCCTATTTTCCGTTTATGGGGAAAGAAAATTCTTTACCATTTCGGGATATGGAGAGAAAAGGTTCTGATTATAGGTGCAGGGAATGCAGGCAGGCTTGTTCTGGAAGGTCTACAGAGAGAAAAACATATGGGCTATGATGTTATAGGATTCCTTGATGATGATGTAAAGAAAATAGGCTCTATGATTAGCAACAAGAAAGTATACGGAAAGGTCTCTGAGTTTTCAAATTTTATAAAGGAAAAAGGAATAGGAACAACTGTAATAGCCATACCATCTCTCTCATCAGAAAAATTGTCAATTCTTACTGCAAATGTCCAGAACAATACACCGAATACAATGCTCATACCTGACTTAAAAGGTGTAGCAATTCTTAATACTGAACTTTTTCACCTTTTCCGAGAAGAGATTTTTCTAATGAATATAAAGAATAATCTAAAATCCGGCGTAAACAGATTTATTAAAAGATTCTTTGACATTAGTGTCTGTATTCTCTCAATACCTGTCCTTCTTCCTCTTATAGTAATAATCAGCATTATTATTAGATTAGAATCAACAGGCTCTGCTATTTATACACATGAGAGAGTTGGCAAAAATGGCAAGACCTTTAAATGTTATAAATTCAGAACTATGTATAAAGATGCTGAAAAAAAACTCGATGAAATCCTGAAAAATAATGATGATGTCCGAAAAGAATGGTTGAATAACTGGAAGTTAAGGGATGATCCGAGAATAACGAGCACAGGACGTTTTTTAAGGAAAACTTCACTTGATGAACTTCCTCAAATATTGAATGTATTAAGAGGAGAGATGAGTCTTGTAGGCCCAAGACCTGTTACCAGAAAAGAGATTGACGAATATTATAAAGATGCAGCAAAACTATGCTTCGGTGTATTGCCTGGTATAACAGGATTATGGCAGGTTTCAGGAAGAACAAATACAGGTTATGATTATAGGGTTAAGCTCGATGGGTGGTATATTATGAATTGGTCTCTATGGCTGGATATCGTAATACTTTTTAAGACCATCAAGGTTGTTGTTAAGGCTGAAGGGGCTTATTAACCCGAATAATGCAGACATTGCTCAAAAATTTCTTTAACTCGATAAATTATCAGATTTATTTTAATTGTTTTATGGATAAAAATATTCGTAAAACCATTAGTTAAAGGTGCACTAAGGTATCGAAAAATAAATTTTTTTACAACATCTGCATTATTCAATTGCATTTTTCGGGTTAACCCGAAATTTTATGATAAGTCTTTCATTATTGGAAATTCATGTAAGGCGTTAGTTATAATTAAGATAATTGGTTTATTATGTTATTAATTCTCAAAGAGCTTTTATTCTCTTATTGCCCAACTCGACCGGGCAATCGAGAGAAAGGTTTCTGGATTATCGGGTTAATCCCGGTCAAGCTGGAGGAAAAAAATAACAACCATTGGAAGAGCGTTCGCTTATGAATAAAACAATTGAATTCATAAAGCCTGATGATCTGCCAAAGGTTCCATTTGTCCTTAATGGCATATCATCGCGTTTTATCAGAGAGAATAAGATTGTCCCTCTGGAACTCAAGAATAATGTTCTTAAGGTCGTAATGGCAAATCCAGAAGATGGCCCTACGATTGATGCACTCAAGGTTGCAACTAAAGCAGAGGTATTGATATATGGCTGTGACAATAAAGCACTGGATGAATATATCTCCAGATTTTATGAGCAGGAATCAAAAAATATCAACAGGATTATTGAAGATATAGGAGAAAGAGGAATTGAATTCCTGAGGGAAGAGGAAGAAGATATAGGCCATTTAAAAGACCTTGCTTCTGAAGCTCCGATCATTAAACTTGTGAATATGATTATAACAAGAGCTGTTGAAAGCAGGGCAAGCGATATTCATATAGAGCCTTTTGAGGATGAGCTTAAGGTGCGATATCGAATAGATGGTGTTCTTCATGATATTGAATCGACACCCAAAAGGCTTCAACCTGCTATAGTTTCGAGGATAAAAATTATGTCTAAACTCAATATAGCTGAAAGAAGACTCCCGCAGGATGGCAGAATAAAACTAAAAGTCGGAGAAAAGGAAATAGACCTCAGGGTATCTACAATACCTGTGTTATACGGTGAAAGTGTTGTTATGAGGATACTACATAAAGAAGGTATCGTTATTGACCTTGACCGTCTGGGTTTTTCGCCTCAAAATCTGCATTCTTTTCAGCAAATCATTAAAAAACCAAATGGCATTTTACTCGTTACAGGTCCAACTGGAAGTGGTAAAACAACAACCCTTTATGGAGCACTGGATAAGATAAATTCTCCTGATAAAAAGATTATTACAGTTGAAGACCCGGTTGAGTATCATCTGAAGGGAATAAATCAGATACAGGTAAAACCCCAGATTGGACTCAATTTTGCAAACACACTAAGGCATATCGTAAGACAAGACCCCGATATTATCATGATAGGTGAAATCAGAGACCTTGAAACAGCAGAAATAGCAATACAATCAGCACTTACAGGACATCTCGTATTTTCAACCCTTCATACAAATGATGCACCGAGTGCAATCACTCGACTCCTCGATATGGGGGTTGAAAACTTTCTCCTTTCATCTACAATCAGGGGGATACTCGCTCAGAGACTGGTAAGAGTCATCTGCCCTTTGTGTAAGGAAATTGATCATTCCGATGCAAAAAAAGAAGAATTAAGGCTTCTTGGTATCGACATACATACTCCGCTTTATCACGGTAAAGGATGTGAAAATTGTTCTTTTACTGGCTTTTATGGAAGGTTGGGAATATTTGAACTTCTCATTATTGATGATGAAATAAGAAAACTTATCCTGAAGAACGCTGATTCCAATCAGATAAGAGATGTAGCAAAAAAGCATGGCATGAAAACACTTTTTGAAGATGGCGCTGAAAAGATAAAAGCTGGCATAACAACACTTAGCGAATTGCTGAGGGTAACACAGGAGGCTTAAATGCCTATTTTCTCATACAGGGCTACCACTCTTGAAGGTGCAATTCAGGAAGGGGTTATCGAAGCAACAGACGAAAAATCTGCTATAGAAAAACTGAAAAATACAGGGTTTATACCACTTAAAATTGCAGCCCCCCATGAAGGCATAAAAGGCATAAAAAGTAGACTCAGCCTAAAATCTACAAAAAGCGACCTTCTGACATTTACTACTGAACTCTCAGCATTGTTAGGCGCTGGGCTACCTCTCGATAGAAGTCTCAATATTTTGGCAGGCATCTCAGAAAGCAGCGAGATGAAAAAAATAATCCAGGCTGTTCTTAAATCAATACGTGAGGGGAGTTCTTTTTCTGATGCCCTTCAGAAACATCCAAAGGTTTTTCCAAGATTATATATTAACATGATACGCGCTGGTGAAGCAGGTGGAGTACTTGATGTGGTTTTAAATAAATTAAATGAATTTCTTGAATCTTCAAAGGAATTAAGAGACCATATATCCTCAGTAATGATATATCCAGCTATTCTTATCGTTACAGGTGGAGCTTCAATTATTATTCTTCTTACCTATGTACTTCCAAAATTTTCTGTCATATTTGAAGAACTGGGAGGTGCATTGCCTTTGCCGACGCAGATACTACTGACTTTCAGTAATACATTAAAGGCTTACTGGTGGATAATCCTGAGTTTCATAATCGGTGGATGGATATTAGTTAAAAATTATATAAAATCTGATGCGGGGAGATATAAATGGGACTCCTTAAAACTAAAGTTAATGGGAGATATTATTAGAAAACTTGAAACAGCGCGGTTCTGCCGCACACTTGGAACTCTCCTGAAAAGCGGGGTGCCACTCCTTCAGGGCTTGAACAATGCAAAGGATGTTATTAATAATCAGGTTATAGCATCTACCATTGATTCTGTCTCTGCAGGAATAAAAGAGGGTAAGGGTATTGCTGTTCCATTATCTCAAGCAAATGTATTTCCACCGCTTGCTCTCTCAATGATAAAGGTAGGAGAAGAAACAGGTCAGCTCGACACCATGCTCATACGGGCTGCTACAACCTATGAAAAAAGTCTTAACGTATCTATAAAAAAATTTGTTACACTGCTTGAACCTGTCATGATACTTTCAATGGGACTGATTATTGGGTTTATTATTATATCAATGTTACTGGCAATCTTTAGCATTACGGAACTACCATTCTAAAAAAAATGTTGAATAAAAAGGGCTTCACTCTACTCGAATTAATAATCGTTCTTTTCCTTATTACTCTTATTCTTGGACTATCAACTATCTTCTTTGCCAATCTTCTCCCTTCGAGTCGATTCAACTCAACAGTCAGGGATGTCACATCTACAATCAGACATGCAAGGACTCTTGCTCAAATTCATGGTAAAAAGCAGATTGTTATATTAGACCTCGACTCTAAAAAGTATGGGATTGAAGGTTATAAAATGAAAGATTTTCCTACAGATATCCAGATTAAAATAATCGACCCTTTAGCTGGAGAAATTTTTGAAGGGAAATACCAACTTATAGTCCATTCAGTAAGCATTGAAGGCGGAACAATTGTTCTGTGGAATAATAAAAAAGCAGTTACCATACAAATGGATCCTATTATCGGTTCAATAGTTATGAAGGCAGAATCATCATGAAGAACTGCAAATCACCCGCGTTACAATTAACAATTCCAGATTTCCTGAGGTTTTCCTCGACAAAAGGGTTTACGCTCCTTGAGATTCTCGTCGCTGTCGCGATACTCGGGATTGCGGTGACTGTTGTATTACAACTCTTCTCAGCAAATCTGAGGGCTATTTCAGCATCTGATGATTATATATCTGCTGTCATAAAAGCAGAGGCAAAAATGAGAGAGATACTCGATACTGAACAAATCTCCGAGCAATCTTATAGTGAGACAACCCACGATGGATACAGAATGGATATCTTCATAACCGATACGCTGAAAGATCGAACTGAAAATCTTAATGTCAGCCTATTACAGATAGATCTGGTAATGAGCTGGGTTAAAGGTTCAAAGGCAAAATCCATTACATTAAGAGCATTGAAAGCAATTGAGAAAAAAGTTGGCGAATAAAAGTTGCAATAAAGGATTCACCATCCTTGAGCTAATTATTTCTATTACGCTTATGGGGATTATAGTGGTAATTCTCATGGGTGCGATGCGGCTTGGATTACGCTCAATAGAATCAGGAGAAAAAAAGACTGAACAACTTGAGAGAATGAGATCCTCAATTAATATTATTGATTACCAGATACAATCACAATTCCCTTTAACTTATACAGATGAAGATGGTAATAAAAGCTATTATTTCCAGGCAGGACAGGATTTCATGCAGTTCGCTACAAATTACTCAATATGGAACGGAGGAAAAGGTTACGTAATCGCCACTTATAAGGTTATACCTGAAGATAATAAAGAGGCACTCTATGTCTCAGAAAATATAATCGGTATAGATGAAATTCGGGATACAAAGCTGTTTGATAATTATGAAAAAATATATTTTGAATATTTTACAAGAGATCTATTAACTGAAGAGGGGAAATGGGTTAACGAATGGACAAATGAAATGAGTTTTCCTGAAAAGGTAAAAATTCATCTTATCAAAGATATGAATGATTTTTCGATGATCTTTCCTATAAGAACAAGGGGCACTATCTTAGAAACTTCTTTAGGTTTTGAAGAGTTCGAAGAGTATAGCGATGAAGATTAATAAAAACATTGCACTAAACATAAATTCACAAAAAGGTATCGCACTCATGATGGTGATCTGGGTTTTAGCCATCCTGATGGTTATAGTATTCTCATTTTCTTTTATGGCAAGAACAGAAACTCTTTCTACCTTATCTTTCAAAAATAGTGTTGAAAAGAAATTTCTTGCTGAGGCAGGTATAGAGAGAGCAATTATGGAAATTTATTATCGGTCTTTATATAAAGACCAGACCATAATACTTGAAGGGACTGAAGTATGGAAAACAGACGGCACACCATATAAAAATCAACTCGGGGAAGGATATTATACTGTAAGTATTATGAATGAGTCAGGTAAAATAGATATAAACAAGGCATCTGATTTACTATTAAGAAACCTTTTTGTCAATTATGGTTTAACTGCTGAGCAAGCTGACAGTCTTGTTGATTGTATTATGGACTGGAAGGATCGGGATGATTTATACAGACTTAATGGAGCTGAAAGTGATTACTACATGTCTTTGCCAAAACCTTATAGAGCAAAAGATGCTCCGTTTGAGACTCTTGAAGAACTTATACTTGTAAAAGGAATGACCTACGATATTCTATATGGAAACCAGGAAAAAAAAGGAATCATTGATTTCCTTACAGTTTATTCCAGATCAAACAAGATTAATATCAATGCAGCTCCGTTTGAGGTTTTGATGGCAATTCCTGGCATGACTCCCGAGATTGCTGATATGATTATAGAATACAGAAAGGGGAACGAGATTAAAAACTTATCGGAGGTCGGGATATCTGCCGATGCTACCTCATTAATGGCACCATATATCAGTATAAGCGGCTCCAATATTTATACAATAAATTCAAAAGGCACAATGGGTGATGAAAAAGAAGGCTATACAGTAAGAGCGACGGTATCCATCTCAGATGAAAAATTATTCACTTATCTGTATTATAAAAGTCCGGTGGAGACATAAAATTAAATAATGAACACAACAGTTGTTATAAAAAAGTTTACAACACTTGCTAACAGTTCATCAACTCTAATAAAGAGAGTATGGAATCCTATCTGGAAAATATTGAGTTTCAGCCCTGCTGACGATTTAATCTATCCTGCAAAAAATATATCTGTTGCTATTGAGAAAGGTTCGATATCTGTTGCCCTTGGCAGAAGATTTCTGTCGAAAATTACACTGAAAGGGTTTAAGGAATATAATTTTGAAGATATGAAATATCCCTTACCTGAAGCACTCACTTCCTCTCTTTCTCTAACAGTAAATGAATTCAATGCAGCAAAGACAGAGGTAACATTATGCATACCCAAAGCATGGGCTGTATTTAAAACTGTAGAATTTCCGATTGCTGTAGCAGAAAACCTTACAGATGTAATTTCTTATGAGATTGACAGGCTTACTCCATTCAACTCAGAAGATGCCTGGTATGATTACAAAATAATCGGTCAGACATCTGAAAAAATAATTCTTCAGTTAGTTGCTGCCAAAGCAGATACCATAAATCCGTATATACAGGCAATCAAAGAAAAAGGTATGAATATCACAAGGCTAACCGTCAGTCTATCAGGTATGGAGACGCTCTGCCGTTATATTGATAAGAACATGGAATCGCTGTTTATAAAAATAAGTGACGATGAATATGAAGGTGCATTATTTTCTAATGTTTCTATTACAGGTATATTTACAGGAAATTTCTCTGAAAAAAATGATGATGCTAAAATAGAAACAATAACATCAGAGATATCTCCTCTAATAGATGTATTAAAAAGTAAAGGGAAAACCCCACAGATAAAAGTTCTTCTAAGCAATAAAAATGCATTAATAAAAGAACTCTTGAAAAGCCGTCTGAATCAACCCATCATTTTTTTTGATGAAACAGCTTTGAAGCTTAAGCTATCTGGAACTGTTAAAGAAACCACTTTCGAAGCTATCGGAAGTATGATCGAATCTCTCTGGCCAAAAGCAAAAGGATTCAATCTAATGCAAAAAGGTTATCATGCAAAAGAAAAGACACCAATAACCCTTTCAGTAATACTTATGCTTGCAATTGCTGGCATGTGGTTTTTCTATATTACTTCACCGCTTAAAATAGAGGAAAAAAGACTTCAGGAAATAGACAAACAGATTTCGCTAAGACGCGATGAAGTTAAAAAGACAGAGGCTCTCAAAAATGATATCGAAAAACTTAGTAAAGAGATTTCCACAATAAATAATTTCAAGCAGAACCGGCCTATGGCACTCAATCTCCTGAAAGAAGTCACAACCATCCTACCTAAAAATACCTGGCTATCCAGAATGAGGATAACAGAAACAGAGGTTAACCTCGAAGGATATGCAACCTCTGCTACAGGACTTCTTTCCAAACTTGAGGCATCTCAATATTTCAAAAAAGCAGAATTTGCATCACCTACATTCAGGGACTCACGAATGAATGCAGACAGATTTAACATAAAGATGGAGATAGAAGGTGCCACAAAATTAGAACCTCAAAAACCAGTTGAAATCATAGGAGAAGAAGATGAAGAAGAATAGGACACTAATTTTGACCATACCGATTATGCTAATACTTATCGGACTTATTTTATACCAGTATGTCTACCTCGGGGTTCAGAAGGAACTAATTTCAATGAAAGAAAGTCAAGCAATAAAAACAAAAACTCTTGAAAAATATATTAATCTCATTGCGGAAAAACCAGGACTCGAGAAAAACCTTGCCTCTCTAAAAGAAATTAGGGATGCTGAGGATGCAAAACTCATCGGAGGCCAGACGCTCTCGCTCGCTGCTGCTAACCTCCAGGAGATGGTAAAAGAAATAGTAATAAGAAATGGCGGAACAATATCGAGTGAGCGTGTTGGCAAACCCGAAGATCTCGACGCTTTTAAAATAATAAGCATCAGCGTAGACACTGTCCTACCTGATACAAGATCATTAAGTGATGTCCTCTATTCAATTGAAACTCAGACACCATCGTTAACTGTAAAAGAACTTGATATCAGGGTGAGAAATTTCAGGGAACCAAGAGAACTGGTAGTAAAACTTGATGTTTCAGCTTTAACGAGTAGCAGATGAAAACAGCAGGATGATAAATTATGAAATTTAAAAAAATAATAAAAAATATCAATTTATTAAACACATTGCTATTTCTTGTCATATTTACATTTGCCCTTTACAGCCTTTACCCTTTGATTAATATAAAAGTCAAATATTCTCTACCTGATGCAAAGAAAAAGGTTGAAGAAGTAGAAGAAGCCACTGTGCAGAATCAAATTCCCTCGATCGCTGAATACATGAATATTCCGGAGGAGAACCTGTTTCATCCAGAAAGGAAGATTCCTGATCTTAAAAAAGAAGAACAACCTCTCCCAAAACCTGAGTTTGTTCTTTATGGGACACTTATAACAAATGACTTAAGCATGGCCTATCTTGAAGACCTGAAGGCACCTTATACTACACCCGGAAGAGGCAAAAGGCAGAGACCACTAAAAAAAGGTGATACAATTAGTGGATTTACTCTTAAAGAGATAGAAGCAGATAAAGTTGTTATGCTAAGGGGCGAGGAGCGACTTGTTATATCCCTGAATGACTTGAAGGCGAGAGTGTCTACTGCGATAACTGAGCCATCAAGGCCGGCTTCCCAAAGTGCACAAACTGTAACACAAGCACCCTTAACCACAGAAGCAGCAAAAGCTCCTGCTACAACTTCAACACCTCCAAAATGGCCACCTCCTTCTGCACGACGCACACCTGCCACAGTTCCTGCTCAACAGGGAACGACTGGACAAACAGATTTTTTGAAACAAGGAGGACCTTCTAATATAAAAAATGTCCCATACAATCCAAAAAGTTCACAACCTAAAGGCCTGCTTGGTATTCAATGATATATTACACTGCATTATTTGGGTTCAGTCTTTTTTAAACAGCGTCATAATCGCCCATTTTATAACAGTAATTTTTCATAAAAAACTCGGGAGTAATCTTTGAGCCCTTGAATCCTCTCACTGAATATGGGATTCCTTGTTCTTCATGATATCCAAGCTGTCTCAAGTCGTTATATATTTTTTCCAGAGGATTCATCCATAACCTGATTTTTTTTAAATTTCTTTGTTTAGCAAAATGCTCTAAAGATGAAAATATTATTGTCTCGTCTTCACTTTTTAATGAGAATGAATCACATAGGAAAAGCTCATCATTTTGTATGAAGAAAATCGCTATAGCATTCAGTTTTCTTCTCAGAAAGCCACTATAGAAAGTCAATATCTCATACTTTTTTGAAGGATTGTCTCTGAAACGCCATGTGATATATTTACTATCCTTAAAGATAGTCAGTGGATACCTTTCTTTACATACATCCCAGAGGGCATCCATCATATCACTTTTAAAAAATTCCCAACCAGGTCTATAACTGATACATTTATCAGTTATGAAATCTTGTTCATCCTTCGCAAGAACAGATATGAATTGATAAGGCATCCATTCAAGTTGTAATTGCATAAGTTTCCCGTGCCTTTCCGATGGGAATCCAAAGATAAATTCCATAGGGTTTGCCTCGTAAAAAGCCTCTGCAATCTTCACAACAATACCTCTCTTTGTAAAAAGCTTTGCACGGTATTTTGGATGTGTCATTACATCACATCCCTGATAGGCATTCAATGTCTTGCCACTAAAATAAAACTGCATCCTGAAACCGCCATAATGCGCTACAATGTCCCCGTTATCCTCTGCAATTACAGATGAACTGCCAAGATAAGAGTTTTTGTATTTCCATAGCCATGCTTCGTGAGAGAGTTCTTTCCCGAAGCATGTTTTGAAAAGCAACCTTATCCCCTCTTCGTCATGTTCTGTTGATGCTCTTATATTAATCATAGGTTAATTTACTTCAGCCTTTCCGTCACATGATATAGTATTTTTGTTCATTCTCGGTCTTCAAACTCCGAGGGATTATGAATATCGGCAAAATAAATCCGCTTAACCCGAATAATGCAGATATTGCTCGAAAATTTCTTTAACTCGATGAATTTATTAAATTATTCAGATTCGTCCAATGAATAAAAATATTCGTAAAACCATTAGTTAAAGGTACACTAAGGTATCGAAAAATAAATTTTCTCACAACATCTGCATTATTCAATTGCATTTTTCGGGTTAAATACTATGTCCT
>JACAFF010000007.1 GCA_013388455.1 Nitrospirota bacterium | reverse complement strand
GGGTATTATTACCATATGTTCCTGATTGGAGGTGGATGCTTGATAGGGAAGACAGTCCGTGGTATCCGACGATGAGGTTATTCAGACAGCCTGCATTAGGTGACTGGAAGACAGTGGTGGAATGTGTGGCAAAGGAGTTGAATTCGATAATATAAAAGGCAAGATTGCCACGTCGCTACGCTCCTCGCAATGACACCCCCCCTTTGCGGGTTCAAGTTTGAAACTTGAACCCTATGTTTGGATATCCATAACTGTATTTTTTGGGTTAACTTCTGCTTATCACCACACTTTCAATAAACTTTTCAAAAGCTTCTATACAGGCCTTATCTTGATAAACACGAAATTTATTTGTAGCTATCTTTTCTGAAATCTGACTTCTAAAAGTTGTATCCTTTCCCAATCGTATTGCCATAGCTATATAATCCTCAATCGATGAGACGATGGTATCTGTGACTCTCATCATATTCAAAATACCTGTGCAGTGTCTCTGCCTCATTAAAGAACCTGGTAGTGTTACAATTGGCAGATTACAGGCAATAGCTTCAAATGTTGAGTTGTTTGCAGACCAACTGATAGTGTCAAGAAAAATATCTGATAGTTGATTTAACTTAAGATATTGATTTTGATCAAGACGGGGTAGAATGACAAGATATTCATCAGGATTTAAATTATGTTGTTTAAAGGCTTCTGCTATTCGTGTGTAGAACTTATCTGTTAGATAAGGTTTAATCGAAATAAATACAAATTGACAATTTTTTACCTGTTGTGCTATTCGAGGGTATACATAATCAAATTGCGGAAGATGTGTAAATAATGCATGACTGCAAAGGTAAACGATGGCATCATGCCTGAGTTTAAAATCTTTACGGTTTATTTCTATATCTGGAACATCAAAAGGGGTATAGTAGAATGAAAGATTTGGTAAGCGAATAAGTTTTTCAGTATAGTGCTCATCAGCATCAGGTGGTTCCATTAGTTCACTGCTGAGGTAGTAATCTATAGTGGGCAAACCAGTAGTATCAGGATGTCCCAGAGTTGTGCATTGCACAGGTGCAAGCCTGAGAGTTGCAATTTTCAATGTTAATGGATCCATGCCAATTTCAGGGAATAGTAAAATATGTAAATTGTCATTTCTTATAATATGGCACAAATCTTCGAAAAAGTTTATGTCTTCTACAAAGCGTTTACAATTTTTTCTTGCAATATCTGTTATATAATCTTTAGATCTACCAATATGATAGCAGTATAGATCAAATCTTTTATTTAAATTTAGCACCCACCCTGAAAGAGGAATTTTCCAAACAGAATGCCAGTGAAAAAGACTTGATACAATGCCAACCCTGATGCGAGTTGCTTTATTGCAATATGGCATAGGTAAGTTTTCAGCATAATGAGGATATTTTTTAGCCATAATTTTGCAGACCATTTCTCCATATATCTTCTGAAGATTGCGGTCATTTAGTCCCTGGCAGGCAAGAAAAAAAGGTTGCTGAGTCCCAACAGCCTCGACTGCTGAATTGATGCCTTCAGGGGTTTCAAGGTCAATAGCATTTTGTAATTTTATTAATTCTTCATGATATGCTTTTCTGGCTAAATGGATTTCTGACTCATCAAGATAAATAACAGGCAATTGAGACATACATTTAGCCCATCGTGCAAGAAGATAATCAGGTTTATTTTTGAGTATTTTATTAAATACGATTTCTGCTTCCTTTATTCTTCCCTGTTCGCCTAATGTAGTTCCTATATTGTATTTTGCTTCAATAAAAGCCGGTTCTATTTCAGAGGCTTTCAGATAACATTGCATAGCCTCATCAAGATTTTTTTGCGACCTTAAAGCATTGCCAAGGTTGTTATAGGCGATGGCAAAGTTTGGATTAACTTGTAAAGATTTTTTGTAATATTTTATAGAATCCTCGATGTATCCTATGCTCTGTAAAATAGCCGCAATTTTGAAATATACCCATTCATTATCTGTATTTATTTGTAAAGCCTTGAAATAATATTCAAGCGCTTCTTGTAACATTCTTTTATAAGAAAAAAGTTCTGCAAGATTAAAAAATGAAGCAAAGTTTGGATTTAAATCAATGGCTTTCTGGTAGTATCGAATAGCTTCATCAATGTAGCCTTGTTGCTGGAGTATTTTACCAAGATTGTGATAAGCCCCTGCAAAATTCGGATCAAGTTCGATTACCTTTTGATAATAAGATATAGCCTCATTAAACAGACCTTTGTTTGAAAGTTTATTCCCTCGTTCAAAATAAGTAAAGATTTCACATTCTCTATACATTTTTTGAATATCTGCTGAGTTTGGGTCAAGTTGCAGAGCTTTTTTTAATGATAAAAGGGCTTCTTCGTATCTTCCAGTTAAAAAATAATTGGTTGCCATTTCAGAAAAAGCAGTTGGGACATCATCTTTTATAGCGATAAACTTTTCCCAGTATTTCAAGGCTTCGTCATATTTTCCAAGTGCACGTGAAGTAACAGCAAGTTCGTAAATAGCCATTAAGTCCTGCTTTCCTTTTTCTTCGAGCTTTGTCTTCCCGAGTAGGTAATAAAATTTTTTCTTAAATTCCCTTTTTTTAGAATTTAGTAATCCATAATGGTGGACAACAATATTACTCTCATAAATCTTTATTCCAAGTCTATGTAAAGTTGGTTCTACAAATTCATGGATACGATTTTCAAATTTAATGCGTCTATCATTTGGAAATAGTCTTACTTTAGCAGTAGGAACCCATCCTATCCCAGCTTCCTCTGTTTTATAACTTCCATTATTTGCAATCCATCCAACGTATTCTTGATCAATATAATTTCTTGTGATAAATGAATAGGCAACTGACCGAGAGATTGCTTCAGGGCTACGCTCCTCGCAATGACAACCTTTTTTGTCATCGCGAGCTACCGAAGGAAGCGTGGCAATCTCGTCTTTTACTTTCACCAATTCCCTAATTCTCTCATGATCCTCTGGAGATATTACCTCATCTGCATCAAGAATCAGTATCCAGTCACACGAAGCTTTAGACAGTGAAAAATTTCTTGCCTCGGAGAAATTATCTGTCCATTCAAAGTCAAATACTTTTGCACCCATTGAGAAAGCTATCTCTTTTGTCTTGTCAGTTGAACCGGTGTCAATTACGATTATTTCATCTACAACCGATTTTATACTATTAAGGCATTTGCCAATGTTATCTTCTTCATTTTTGACAATCATGCATAAGGAAATGTTTTTTGATTGCATTGTAGCTCCTTAATTGTTAAATAAACCAAATGGGATATATCTAATTATATCAAAAGTTTTAAAGATGAGATTGCTTCGGGGCTACGCCCCTCGCAATGACGAATAAAAAGAATTTTAACAGACTCATTGATATTCCCACTTTAAAAGCTTTATTTTAAGTAAATATGAACATAGAAAACAAAATTCAATTAGCTAAAAAATATTACGAATCAAACCAGCTACAAAAAGCCATAGAAACTTGTAAAGATAATCTCGAAATCTTACTATTGCTCGGGGAAATAGCTTATAGAAAAGAAGATTATCAATCTGCTGAAGAAATTCTGAGGCAGACAATTTCATATAATCCTGACAGCGCTGAGTTATATAATAATCTGGGATTAATCTTAGACAGGAGAGGAAAATTTGAAGAGGCTATCCAATCATTTAAAAAGGCTATTGAGATTGATCCTGAAATTGCAGATGTGCATTATAATCTTGGCAATGTATTCAAAGTTAAAGGCGAACTCGATGATGCAATAACCCAGTATCAAATAGCTATTCAACAGAAACCTGATCTTGTTGATGCCTACAACAATCTCGGTATCGTTTTACAGGAAAAGAAAAATTATGATGAGTCAATAATTTACTATCAGAAAGCTATCCAGTTAGATCAACATTTTGCTATGGCATATTTTAATTTAGGGACGGTTCTTCAATTACAGCAGAAGATAGATGAGTCAATACTAAATTATAAAAAAGCTCTTGAGCTCAATCCTGAGATAGTTAACGCATATTTTAATCTTGGAAATGCATATTATGAAAAGGGCTTACTTGATGAGGCATTTTCCAATTATCAAGAGGTTTTAAGGCGTGATCCAAACTTTACAGATGCTCTTGTAAATTGTGGCATCATTCTCCATGAAAAGCAAAGTATTCAAGAGGCTATCTCAGTATATAAGAAAGTTTTAAAGCTAAAGCCTGATGATCCAGAAACTCACTGGAATTTATCGAACTCTTTGTTATTGTCTGGAGATTACGAAAATGGTTGGAGAGAGTATGAATGGAGATTGAAGATTAAAGAATTTGAGCAAAGAAAAATCCTGAAACCATTGTGGGACGGTTCAGATGTGTCTCAAAAGACGGTACTTATTTATACTGAACAGGGATTAGGTGATGCTATTCAGTTTGTTCGCTATATAAAATTTGTTGCACAAAAGGCTGCAAAAATAATCCTCGAATGTCAGAAGGAATTAAAATCCATTTTCAAAAATATTAAAGGTATTCAGCAAATTATTTTAAGAGGTGAGCACTTACCTGAATTTGATGTGCATTGCCCACTGATGAGTCTGCCTTTTATCTTCCGCACAACTCTAAAAACAATTCCGTCAGAAATCCCTTATCTTTTTGTTGATCCTTTGATTTTTCAGAAATGGCATAAAAAATTTAAAATCGATGGTTCAAAATTAAAAGTCGGGCTTGTATGGTCAGGAAATCCTAAGTATAAGAAACATTATTGCAGATCATTTCCACTCATTACTTATGCACCGCTAACTGCTCTCGAAGATGTAACGTTCTATAGTTTGCAAAAAGGTGAAGCAGGCAAAGAGGCAAAAAGGCCTCCTCTTGGCTTGAAGCTAATTGATTATACAGAAGAAATCAATGATTTTTCAGACACAGCAGCAATAATAGAGAATTTAGATTTAGTCATTTCAGTAGATACAGCGGTAGCGCATTTAGCAGGGGCATTGGGTAAGCCTGTGTGGGTATTATTACCATATGTTCCTGATTGGAGGTGGATGCTTGATAGGGAAGACAGTCCGTGGTATCCGACGATGAGGTTATT
>JACAFF010000006.1 GCA_013388455.1 Nitrospirota bacterium | reverse complement strand
TGTATCAATATCAAATCCCGTGACTCTAAATCGTTCCTGTGAAAAACGGAGACATAATGGAAGTCCGACATAACCGAGCCCAATGACACCAACAGTAGCATCCCTGTTCTTTATTTTTTGAATTAAATTCATTTATTTAGCCTTTCTTTGATAAATTTTATCTAATCTTACAGTGTCGTCTTCTCCAATATATTCACCATTTAGAACTTAAATTGTATCAAATGGCAACAATTCTTGCAATTAAGAGGTTCAGGTTTTTAAGGTTAGCTAAGAAGCTTTGTGATGATCCTTTTGGCTGATTTTCCGTCCCAGAACTTAGGTATCTTTCTTTTCTTAATCCGCCCTTTTTTGAATCTTTTATAAGCTCTAAGGATACCTTTTCCTGTTGTTCCAACAAGAATATTCGTGCCCTCCTGAACGGTTATCGGGCGTTCGGTGTTTTCACGGATGGTAAAACAGGGGATGCCAAGGACTGTTGTCTCTTCCTGTATACCACCGCTGTCGGTAAGAACCAGCGATGCGTCTTTCCAGAGATTAAGGAACTCAAGATACGACATGGGAGGCCCTATGTTTATCCCCCTACCTTGCAAAAGGGGCTGAAGTTTGAATTTCTCTATATTCTTTTTGGTCCTCGGATGCATCGGGAAGTACACATCCATGTCCTTTGCTATCTCACGCAATGCAAGAAGAATGTCTTTCAGTTTTTCTTTCTCATCGACATTCGACGGCCTGTGTAGAGTAACAACTGCATAGTTTAACCTTTCAGACTTGAAAGTTTGCTTTCTTTTAAGTTTTTTAAGGCCATAAAAAAGCGTATCGATCATTACATTCCCTACAAAAAATACCTTGCTCTGTACTTTACCTTCTTTCTTCAGATTCGTGATACCGCTCTCCTCAGATACAAAAAGATAGTCGGAAATCGAATCAGTTACCATACGATTGATCTCTTCAGGCATCGTCATGTCAAAGCTCCTCAATCCTGCTTCAACATGCGCCACTTTAATGTTTAATTTCTTTGCAGTTATCGAACAGGCAAGTGTTGAGTTGACATCGCCAACCACCACAACAATATCGGGTTTTTCCTTAAGGCAGACTTTTTCAAATTCAAGCATTATCTTCGCAATCTGCTTTGCGTGTGAACCTGAACCTGCATTGAGAAAATAATCCGGCTTCGGGATATCCAGTTCATCAAAAAAAACCTTAGACATCTCGTAATCATAATGCTGTCCGGTATGTATAATCTTCCACAGAACTTTCTGGCTTACCAGCTTGCTATTTTGTACGCATTTAAGCTGGTGAACAAGTGGAGCAATCTTTATGAAATTGGGTCGTGCTCCGGCCACAAGGAATAACTTCATTGCACTATCTCCTCATCTTCTCTCTTAAGACCTTCAGAATAAATAAAGGCAGTACTAACTGCCTTCTTATCCTCTTTGGCTCCTTCAGCAGCCTGTAGAACCACTCAAGCCCCAGTCTCTGGAATGATTCCGGTGCCCTCTTTACTATGCCAACAATAGTATCCAGTGTACCGCCAATCCCCTGGCAGACTTTAACATTCAACTTAGGGAGATATTCTTGAATCCATTTTTCCTGCTTTGGGCTGCCAAGAGCAATGAAAAGAATATCTGCCCCTGATTCATTTATCTGTCGCAGCAAGTAATCCATTTTATCACTTGTTACATATCCGTGGCTTCTTCCGACAATTTTTATTCCATCATACAATTCGTGAAGTTTCTCAACAGACTTTTTATTAATTTCCTCCTTTGCTCCATAAATAAATATCTTGTATCCTTTCTCTGCTGCTTCCCTGCAAATGTTATGCATCAGATCAACACCTGGAACTCTTTTTGCCCTTTTTCCATAAAGTAACTTGAGAGCAAGAACGGCACCTATGCCGTCGGGGATCAGGAGAGATGCATTCTCTGCCATCTGTCGCAGGAATGAGTCTTTTTGAAGAGCCATTACCTTTTCTGCGTTGATCGCAAAAATATAGTTATTTCTGCTATTTCCCGCGATTAAATCGTTTATGTGTCTGATTGCTCCTTCCATATCAATCAAATCAACAGGCACTCCAAGAATATTCTTTCTCTCAATACCCTTCATGTAACTTTCTGCTGCAATATATATTCCGTCAATGCATGAAAAGCCCATGCCTGAGCCCAGCGCATATATGGGATTTTTATTATATATAAAGGTGTTTTCTGAAAATAAAAAAAACCCTTCTCATCTTGCATGTTTCTAACCATCCAGTTCAGCAATTTATCTGTAATGGCTTTGTATTCTTTCCCCAAAAGTGAAAAGAGCACAATTGCCTGTGCCGGAGAATGAATGTCTATAGGGTAGATTTCATTATGAAAGTATTTCGGAGTACCATCGTCAAGGAAAAAATTGTTTCTATAGAATTCAACGCCCTTTGAAAAAGCTGCACGATATTCAGAAAACCCCTCTTCAAGGAAATAAAAAGTACTCTGCAGATTAAAGCCAGTATGGAAAGAATCTATCCATTTCTGATAAGCAGTCTCCGCATAATGCCACGAGCCGTCATCCCTCTGGTATTTCATGCTATATGCAAGACTCCGAAGAGCTGCGTCTTTCAGGTTTTCATCATTGGCATACCGGTATAGTCTGATGAGTAAGGAAGCACCGAGAAGATTCGCATTATGGATAGCGGTTCGATCAATTGGCGTATAACTGAAGCAGAACGAGCAGTTCTCGTTTTTTCTTGCAAGATCATTCAGGATGAAATCCTTGATGGAGAGCGCCATTGAGAGAGCTTTTTCATTATTCGTATACTTATATGTATCTATAAGCGCATGGCCGATTAACGAGGAATTGACTATGGTTGGAGTATATTTGGGCACGAAAAATGCCCTTGATTGCCAGCCGAAATTATATCCCCAGCAGTTTCCTGAATATCCTTTACTTTTGAGTGTCTCAAGGAGTCCCAGAAAGAATTCAATTTTCCTTAGGTATTCACTCTTTTTCTCGGCCTTATATAACTTCGCATAGCCCCATAAGAAAAGACCTATACCTTTGGGGTTATAGTCTTTCCTGATAAAAAGCAGTGGCCGAATATTAAAAGGTAATCTTTTCAAAGTTTGAGTAAAAACAATCCGGAGATATTTATTGCCAAATGAAAGGGCTTTCAGGAGAGGGCTATTGAGTGCATCGTAGGGGTCATATCCTTTGAAGTCTTCCCGTTCAATATATTTCTTCAATCGTTCTAGGCTGAAGGATATGTCCATGATATTATAGGATTGCAATACTCTGGCGTGTTTTTATCGATTCAATAATCTTGAATGTCGTAAGCGTTGCAGTATAAATCTCCTCAAAATTGATAGGTGAAGGCTTTCCCTGTCTTACCGCATCGAGAAACACCGAGAGCATTCTCTTCTGCCCCTTGTCCTGGCTTATCAAGCTTTTTTTTGATACTTTTGCTCCGTAAATTTCGAGATTCTTGAAATCCTTCAATAAAGCCGCCGTCCCCGCTCTGTATACCTCAATATATTCTTTTGAGAGAGACTTTGAGCCATTGGAAAAATAAGAGATTGTACCGATTGAACCGTTTAGGAACTTAATATTGATGGTTATGGTATCTTCCAGCCCCTGCGGATCGGGCAAGGCCGATGCGAAAACAGATTCAGGAAGTGATCCGTTCAGAAAAGTCAGATAATCTACAAAATGGCATACTTCACCTATGATACGCCCGCCACCAATTGCTTTGTCCTGAATCCAGGAACCGGCAGGTATTTGGCCGGCGTTAATGCGGTAGATCATGGACATGGGGCCTTCACCAATCTTTTCCTTCAGCATCTCGGTGAGAGGAGAAAAACGACGGTTGAAACCTAACATGAGAAAAGGCTGTGAAGAGTGAGAAGTAAGGAGTGATGTGTAAACCTCACTAATTTCATTTAACTGCCTTTCGTTAAGGCATAAAGGTTTTTCGACATACACGTTCTTTCCGGCTTTCAGTGCTTTGATCACGTAATCGGCATGTGTGTTGTGCCGTGTGACGATGAAGACCGTGTTTATTTCAGCATTATTCAAGATATCGTTCTCGTCTGATGTGCAGAATTCAAACCCATATTTATCTGCCACTGTCCTCGAACTTGTTCCGGAGGAAGTCATGACACCCTTTAATACAATATCTTTTTCTCTCGGGATATTCGGCAGGAGATTCCCCATTGCATAGCTTCCGGCACCGATAAAGGCAATTGAAACGGGCGACGGGTGTTTGGTGATGTGTGATGGATGAATCTGAATTCTTTCTTTCACAAACGATTTTTCAATATCGTATTCTATGAGAATTCCGATGAAAGGTTCCTTTTTATCCATAATCATGTCATAAGCTTGGGGAGCGTCATCGAGCTTAAAGATATGGGTTGTAAGATAACCAATGTCAATCTTCCCTGAATGGACAAGTTCCTGGAATGCCTGCATATTCCTGTTCTCGGTCCATCTTACATACCCGACCGGGTAATCTATGCCTTTTTCTTCATAGTTCAGGTCATACCTTCCGGGGCCGTAAGAACACGACATCCTCAGTTCAAGCTCTTTTCTGTAGTAGTAAGGTTCTCTATCAAACCCGGTGGGAACATCCCCAACAACAACCACTCTCCCCTTTTTTCTCGCGATTCTCCCTGCAAAGTTTATTGGATCAAGACTTTCTGTTGCAGCGGTAATAATGACCGCATCTACTCCAACGCCTTGTGTGAATTCATCTATTTTTTCAGCAATCCCTGTTTCTTCTCTTATAAATGCGATATCTACACAATGCTCTCTTGCAATTTCAACCATTCTTGCATCAATATCAAGGCCGACAACTCTTAGTCCCCCTGCTTTGAGAATGAGCGCGGTTAATTGTCCTATAAGCCCCAGCCCGATTACAGCACCTATTTCGCCTATCCTGAGGTCAGCCTGCCTCACTCCTTGCAATGCAATCGCACCCAGCGTATTGTAAACTGCTTTCCTCAAGTCCGCACCAGCAGGAAGCTTTACACAAAGATTCTGAGGAACCGCTACAATCTCCGCATGGCTGGCATATCCTGCCCCTCCACAGGCAACAAGATCCCCAACAGAAAAACCCTTCACGTCAGGAGCCATCTCTAACACAACTCCGGCAGAGCTATATCCAAGCGGTGAATAAGCATCGAGCTTCTTCATCACAGTACGGTAGGCTTGAACTGGCCCCTGCTGTTTTAGGATATCCAGCACTTGCTTCACCTGCTGTGGTCTCTCCTTTGCCTTGCCGATCAAACTCTTCCGCGCAGCGCTCACCGTGCTCCCTTCTGTTCCTGCACTTATGAGTGAGTAATGATTTCGCACCAGCACCATCCCTGCAGACAAGACTGGAGTGGGAACTTCCAGTATACTCATCGCACCATCTTTAAGTTTTTGGGTTAGTTGCTTCATATTTCTTCAACTATCTTTTTTCAAGATATCTTATTATCTTCTGTGGATTTCCAACCACAACTACATCTGGAGGAACATCCTTCGTTATTACAGAACAAGCACCTATTATGCTGTTCCTCCCAATACGTACATTTCTTAATATTACAGAATTAACAGCAATATAGACATTATCCTCAATTATAACTCTGCCACTACCATCATCATTAGGATTAATTCTCTTAGCTGCCATATCATGCGAAAGAATGATACAACCATAGGTAATATAACAGTTATCTCCGATTTCTATTTTCCCCCGACGTGTGTCTATTTTAGCCCGAAGACTTATATTTGTATTTTTTCCTATCTTGACACCCATACCCCTTAGATAGGCAATTTTTGCTTTTCTTAAGATGTTTCCTGCAAAATGAAAGATATTTTTTATGATTTTATGAAACATAAGCTAAAATATAGAATAGCCACCAATTATTGGTTATTTTAGCAAGTCTTTGTATAAATTTTCCCACCGGCCAGCAATAACTTCAGGTGAATAATGTTTCACTTTCAATAGATTATTTTTACTCATACTTTCACGTAAGTATTTATTGTTTATCAAAACACTGATTTTCTCCAAAAGTTCTTTCCTGTTCCCCGGTTCTATTAAAAAGCCATTTATTCCATCTTCAACTATTGCCGGGACGCATGATATTTTTGTTGCCACTATTGGCAATCCATATGAAAAAGCTTCAAGAATTGAAATCGGCATACCTTCTGCGTACGATGGTAATACAAATATATCAGCTTTCCTAAATATGTTTTCCTTTGCTCGACCTTCCACCCATCCATTATTGATAATACATTTTTCGAGTGAATTTTCCATGATATAGCTATTTATAATTTCATTCATTTCTCCCTTACCGCATAATTCCAGAGTAAAATTAACCCCTTTAAGATGCAGGTCCTTACAAACTTCCAAAAGATCAATAATTCCCTTACTATTTATATAAAAACCTACAAAAAGAAGCCTCGAAACATCCATAGAAAATGATTTATTTGCAAATGGTACCTGGCAAACCGGATTTGGAATTACTGTTATATTTTTAAGATGATATCTTTCTTTAAGACAATCTTTCCAATTCTCGCACAGACATATAACACATGTGGCAGATTTAAAAATGCGCTTTATATAGCTTTTTAATAATTGATTAGGAGGATTGTAAAAAAAATCATAGAATCTGCTGGAATGAAGATGATAGATGATATTTCTTTGAAATAATATCCCTATAAGTGCAAAAATGCTTTTTCGGTAAAAACTCACAGAAGCTGAAGTATGAATATGAATTAAATCAACTCTTTTAAAAATCAAAATAAAAATATATTTTAATATCGCCTTTAAAAATGTTATTAATTCTCTGACAATTCCTCCATCTTTATACAAACTTGTATTGATTTTAATAAAATCGAACTTAGTATTAATATCTTGCTCCAATATAGAATTGATAACAGAAGAAATGCCTCCTTTTGCTGCGATAGGAGCCAATATTAAAATTACAGGTTTATGTGCCTTGCTCAACTTTTCTCAATAAATACTTATAAAGAATAGTTGCCTGCTTCTCCCATGTATGATTAAGCGCTGCTGCTCTCAAATTCTGCCGATAATTATCAAATGATTTTCTTTCATTGTAAGCAGACATAATAGCCTCAGCAATTTCTTCAGGTGTACCTTTTCCTGCCCAATATATACCATTTAAACCTTTTGGAATATAATCCTGATGAGGTTTTATCTCTGTTAAAATGCACGGTTTTCCCATCGCTGTGTATTCAATAATTTTTAGCGGACTGCTGACTCTCCACCATGGAATATCAGGCAGAGGGCAAATACATACATCGGCTTGACTAATAAACGATGGAATTTTTTCATAATCAACAAATCCAGCGAAATCAACATATTTTGTCAGATTATGACACATCACATACTCCTTAAGATAATTAATATCTGAGCCATCACCAACAATTCTAAATAGAAAATTCGGAATCTTGTCTTTAATTAAATTAACAGCTTTCAAAGTCTCTCTTAATCCTCTATTTGGCGTCACTACTCCATGATAAAACAAGATGAAAATATCTTTTTTCTTCGAAGGGTATTGCTCCGGATTAAATTTCTCCGCATTTACTCCAGAAGACCAAATACAACAATCTTTATTATTAAAACCCGCAACATCCTGAATTGTTTTGGTAATAAAGGAATATGAAGTTAATAGTCTTTTTGCTAAAAATAAAGCAATATACCAAAAGAATACTCTATCTAAATATCCTTTTAACCCTCTTATTTCTACTGGCACAGTTCTTACATCAAAATGAACTTTTAATCGCTTTTTGAAAATGATTTTTGAGAGGAGTTGTAAGGCTACACCTGCATAAATACTATTCTGATCAATAATAATAATTGTATCTTCTTCTCGATTATGTTTGCTTGAGAAATACAGGAACGACTTAATATTAAATGAGAGTTTTGCGAAAAAAGGATTTTTAATTATTTTTAAATAAATTACATTGACTTGCAAATCAGGTTTTTCCTTTTTAAAAGACGTAACAAGAAAAACCTTATTACCAAGTTTTTCCAATTCCTTTAGAATCTCAATTCTTGGCGCTTTACTTGCCTTTGAATCAATAAACGATGCGAGGAGCCAATAGATATGCATTGTTAATAATAATTATTAAACCAAAGGCTAAACATTAGTACTGACCATAATTTAGAAGCGTTATTGCTCTTTCCCAATTTATGATCTTGAAGTAATTTTTCAACATAGACTTCATTTAAAAACGACTTATTTTTGAAGGAACGCAATGCATTTATAAGCAAGTCGCCTAAACTTCCTTTCATCCATTCACTTAAAGGGATGGAAAAGCCTTGCTTTCTTTCAATCGGGAAATCATCTGGTAATATTTTTCTGGCTAACTTCTTTAACAGATATTTTTTAGTCTTTCCATTGATTTTTAAAGAATCACATAATGAAAAAGCGAATTCACAGACTTTATGATCGAGAATCGGGACTCTTGCCTCCAGAGCGACAGCCATGCTCGCCCTGTCAACCTTCACCAGAATATCATCAGGCAAGTAGAATGCGAAATCAGTTCTTGTAAGCCTCTCAAGAAGAGTTTCGCCAGATGTCTTAAAATAGTCTTCATAGAAATCTAAAGTTACGTCTAACTCGCAATTTAAAAGCTTTTTAATTTCGGAGGGGCTAAAAATCCCTGTTCGCTCACGGAAGGTCTCAAATTCATCATACTTTAATGATGTTAGAAAATGTTTTCCTTTATATGATTTCTTTGGTATTGCTGCCACTCCAGCTATTGCCTTTTTTAGAGTTGACGGGACCATTTTCAGTTTCTGATGTGATAACATCCATTCATACCAATTATAGCCGCCAAAGAGTTCATCTCCTCCGTCACCTGAAAAAGCAACTGTGACGTGCTCTCTGGCCATTTTTGAAACATAATAAGTAGGTATTGCTGATGAATCAGCGAATGGCTCATCATAATAATAAGCTAACTTGCCTATGACTTCTGTCTCATTAATCCTGACTATAAACTCATGATGGTCTGAGCCAATATGTTTTGCAACCATTCTTGCATAGGGTAGTTCGTTATATTTGGTATCCTCAAACCCTATAGAAAAAGTCTTGATTGGAGCATTGGAATTCTTTGCTGCCAAGGTGGCAACAATAGATGAATCAATGCCCCCAGATAAAAATATTCCCAAAGGGACATCACTGATAAGTCGCAATTTTACAGCTTCATTGATCATAACATACAACTGATCAACCAAATCGTTTTCATCTTTTAAAAGAATCTTTTGATTAATATTGGGAAGACTCCAGTAACGTTCTATTGAGATATTGTTGTTTTTAAACTGCAAATAATGACCTGGCAAAAGTTTTTTTATTTTTTTAAAAATTGACATGCTTTGCGGAATATAACCGAGAGAAAAGTATACAGATAACGCATCAAAATCTATTTCTTTTGATACATTTGGATGTTTGAGAATTGCTTTAAGTTCTGACGCAAATATAAATAATTTTCCATCATAATAATAATAAAGTGGCTTGATACCAACTCTATCTCTAACTAAAAATAATTCTTCTTTTTTTTTGTTCCATATAGCAAAAGCAAACATGCCTCTTATCTTTTTTATACACTCTATCCCATCTTCTTCGAACAAATGTAAAATAACTTCTGTGTCTGTATTTGATTTAAATGTATGGCCTTTTTCAATTAATTCATTCCTATAATCCATAAAGTTATAGAACTCGCCATTATAAACAATACATATATCACCACTTTCATTAAACATTGGTTGGTTTGCATTATCTGATAAGTCGATAATTTTTAATCGTGTATGTCCAAACCATACATTACCTAAATTAACGATATTTTGATTATCAGGCCCTCTGTGCTTTAATTCCCTGACCATTTTAAGAACTTGAACATCAATAGAATTGGATACTATTCCGCAAATACCGCACATGTAAGTTCTCGGTAGAGAATTATTTTATTAAAAAATTTTTCGTTGTCTTCCAACACTGTATATTGACGCGGCAAAAAACCAGAGAATAAATGCCGCTAAATCACTTCTTAGGATTGCCATATAGATTACACCTATCAGAAAATATGAAACTATAATACTTGAGAAACTAAACGAAATTGTCTTCCAGTAAATATCATCGATATTTTGATAAAATATTAAGTTTATTTTGAACAGTAAAAATAATGGTACTAAATAATATATCAAGAAGCCTAAATAGCCATATTCGATAGGGATCAGTACTAATTCAGTAACACCATAAATAATATCTATTGGTCTTGTTGCAAGTTCTTTGGTGTCAAATTCCTTAAAAAAACTTTTCATCATACTACCCGGACCATATCCTAATAGAAATAACTCAGGACTTTTTGTTAATGTTTCAAAAGTCGTTATTGTGCTCGGTATTCGCCCGATTGGTGCACCTGAAGAACTATATTTAACATCATAAATCAATACAAAATCCTTTAAATAAGAAAAATCTTCTAATGCAGGGGTCAACCATGGCACAAACATAACAATAGGGAAAAACATAATAAGTATCAGAAGACCTATAGCAAGCGAACGAAATATTTTTCCCCTTGACTCTTTCATAAGTGATATATGCAAAATAATATATCCTAAGAGAAGCGGACCGAGATAAATCAGTCCTTTCTTTCCGCCAATTATAGAAAATATGATGAATCCACATATTACTAAAATGTAAACAATACGAGGCTTGTTATGTATGAACATACTGCCGAATAAACTAATAGCAACCATAGGTAAAATAATAGAGTAGCCACCTCCCCAGGCAGCATATGTTCCGATTGCCTGCTCTCCTTGCCCATAGAATTGATACTTAATTAAAGCTGTTGGAATCTGAATAAGCAACAAAATAATAAATATCTTTATTATCTTTCTATAAAACTCTTCTGACATATTGAGATTAACCAGCAAGTAAAACATTAAAATGAACTTAATATCTAAACGAAGTGCAAGGATTGCCCTTATAGGGTTGACAGAATTTGCAATAATTGATAGTAAAGCGACAACTAAAAATATTACTATCGGTATATCTATTGGTGTTCTTACAAAACCAGTTGCTCTTTTTAAAATTAAGGCTTTAATTATTAAAATAAAAATAATAATTTCAGGTAGCCATCCTAACTGATCTGGAATTAATTGAAGTTGAATAAACCAATCTACAAAAAAAACTGAAATAAGAATTGTGAAAACAGCCACGCCATTGAACTTTAAAAGAAAATATGCTATAGGCATCAAAGCAATAAATAGCCATTGATATGGATTTTGATTAAGAATAGTAAAACCTGCAAAAATTGCTATTAATATAACAGTGACTATATATATTTTTTCTGATTTAATATTTTTTTTAAAATCGGTTATTGCTTGCATTTCAATGATTTATCAATATTTTTTGTTTTAACTAATAATATTGGTATATGATTAATTACCTGATATTGTCGGTTGCAATTGTCACAAAATAATTCGTTTGTACGATTCACAAGTTTAGACCTACAGACAGGACATGCAAATAAATCGAAGACATTAACTCTTTTTGCAGTTTTGAAAAATAGCTGCCTTACTGCTTCTCTAAATAATATTTTCAATCTAACCAAAATAGGATACCGCTTTTGCGAGGCAATCAATAAACTTTTCTCATAGTCTTGATCTAATTCAGCAAATACAAATTCCTCGATAGGGGTTCTTTTAATTATTTCCCATTCTAATGGTCTTTGAAAATTAAATTCATAGTGTGCTTCTTTCTCAACTTTCTCTTTTGTGGTATTTTTTTTATATTTTCTATCTGCTCTTTCGATTTTTTGCTCTAAAATTAATTTATCTGTTTGCGTAAATACAAACCATTTATGATATTTTCCAGAAGAAATACTCTCCCAATATCCAGATGGTGCAGAAATGTAGCCTTTTCTTGAAACTCTTTTGATTTCCTTTAGCAATTCCTCCGGTTCTTCCAAATGTTCAATAACATGTCTGCAAATTACATAATCAAATGCATTATTTACAAATGGCAAATGGCAACCATCAGCTACAACAAAGGGGCGATTCTTTGGAATATATGCAATATATCTTCGCTCACTTTGATCAAACAAATACTTTTCAACCAAAACATCAGATCGAATAGATGGATTCCACCCCGAACCGATCTCTAAAACAAGATCTGATTTGTTTATATCTAATTTTTTATCCCAAATATCTCCGATATAAGGATGTTTGAAAAAAATGTAATAAAAACCACCGTATATTAGCCTTAAAACATGATTAAGAGATATGAAAATAGTACGAATTAACATTTATTAAGTAGATGATTTTGAAAAAGCCTTATGATTCTCTGCACATTTTTTTCTATATCAAAATGTGCGATTGCAAATTTGTGGGCATTATTAGCGTATAATTGTAATAAATGATCATTTTCCATTAATTCTTTAATCTTTTCTGCCATTTTCTCTATGCTTCCTAACTTAAAACCAATCTTATTCGTTTCTAACAAATTATCAGGGTCAACAAATAATGACAAAACAGGAACTTTATGAATCCATGCTTGTATAAAAACATTCGGGAATCCTTCTGAATAACTTGTTGAACAAAGAATTTTGCTTCGGAGCAACAGTTGATTTACATCGTCGTTGGAAATTTCACCTAAATATTTAACATTTGCAAGCTTTATTGATTCAGTAAAAACTTTCTCAAGAGGCCCGCCTTCCGGTCTTCTACCAGCCATAACAAATTTATACTCATGGTCTCTTAACTGGTTTGCTAATTCAATAAAGGCAAGCGGATTTTTTGCTTCTTTTATATTCCCTATCCAGCATACTATATTTTCTTTTATTATCTCTTGAGGAAGGGAAGGGATTGGATGAAAATTTCGTACTAAGATGCTATCTTTATTGAAATTTTGTTTTACTCTTCTCTGTTGATAATTTGTTTGACAAATAATGGTTGATCGCTTGAGACCGTAAATTCTCATCAAATCATCAATATTGTACAATATTTTATTTAGATTCCAACTTATATGATATTTTTCAACGTCTCTATCATGTGATACATGGAAAACGACTTTTATTTGTTGTTTTCTCGCTATCCAGCAGGCAATACCTACATTTGCCGAACCGCCGCGGACGTAAATTACGTCAGGGTTAATACTAATAATTAACTTTTTAATTTTAAAATAATCGAGAATATAATATGGCCCAAATTTTCTAAATAATTTTCGCTTCCGTAAATAATATACTGTAATCTTATCATCAAATAAGATTTCATCTCTATCACCAATAGAAATAAATGAAACTTGATTATTGTTATGTATGAGTTCCCTTGCTAATAAAAATGCTTGATATTCAGCACCACCCTGAGATTTTGATTCATTGCCACGATAATTGTAATAACCACATATAATGCATATTTTCATTTACGAAGAACTTCCTTTAAAGTTTTAACCAAAACTTCCGGCGAATTATATTCTTCAAATATTTTCCGCGATGTTCTCGATGCTTCTAAATATTCCTCGTCTGACATCTTATATAGCTTTTCCATTGCTTCATATAGCGCATTCACATCATTGTTTTTTACAATATAACCGTTAACACCATTTTGTACAAAATCCCAAGCAGAGCCTACAGCATCAGTTGTTATTACTGGAAGCCCAGCGCTAATTGCCTCCTGTAAAACTAAACCCCAGCCCTCAACTCGGTTATTGATTTTCAGAGAAGGCAAAACAAAATAATCTACTTCCTGCAACAAGGAATATTTCAATTTATTATCTAACCAACCTAGAAATTTGATATTAGAAGCATTAAGTTCTCTACAGAGCTGCTGAAGTTTTTCCATTGCTTCTCCATCGCCACCCAAATATAACAACACATCGTTGTACTTTCTTGAGAGTGCTACAAATGCCCTTATAAGTATATCTACACCCTTTATTGGTATTAATCTTCCAATAAATAGATACTTCTTTATCTTATTTCGTTTAATATATGTGATAGCCGAAATATCTTGGGGTACATCATTAATTAAGAATGGTAGTATAAATATTTTATCTGGGGGCACACCTTTTTCTACATAAACATTTTTTTTAAACTTACCTTGTACAAATACACAGTCAGCATGCTTAACAACAAAATGGCTTAATTTATGATAAAACGACAATAAAACATTACTTTCTTTTTCAAATTGCCATACTTCAGTATAAATAAAGAATTTTGTGCTAATAAGTTTTGACAACAGAAAAGCAATTTTCGAGTGAACAGTAAACTGCGTAGAACTTAATACTGCATCTGTTTTTCTACTTGTTAGTATCTTAAAAATTACAAAGGTTAATTTTGCTATTTGAAAAAGACTTAATCCTCTTAATCTAAAATGGGGAAACTTTAAATAATGAACTCTTCTATTGTTTAAGAATTCTTTATAATATTTAGAATCATTTTTTAGTTCGTCTGAGTAACAGATATCTGAAATAAAATATACTTCTGTATCAAATTCATTAAGAAGGGTTTGAAAAAACAGAACCTGTGGTTCATTGAAAAGACTAAATCCTGGCCAGAGGATGGTCAATTTATACATTATTTCGTAAGCATGTTTTATATAATATTAATGAACTTCAATTATATTCTCGATATAACCCTCACTACCTTGATAAGATAATATTTTAGCTGGAACCCCACCCACAACAGCATTATCTTCTACATCTTTATCAACTACTGCATTAGCCCCAATAACAACATTATTACCGATTTTCACTTTTCCAATAATTTTAGCGCCTGGAGAAATAAATACCTCATTGCCTATAATTGGATAGCCTTTTCTTTCTCCTCTCAACTTTTGACCAATAGTAACGCCTTGATAGATATTGCAATTGGCACCTATTACAGCACCACCAGAAATCACAATATTTCCCCAATGTGCAATTAACAGACCATCTCCTATATGAGCTGAATACGATATATTGATGCCGTATTTGATGCTCTGCCGTTTTAATATTCATTTTACAAGAAAGCTTAACACTTTTCTATTACTGGCATTTAAGTATTGACAAGACCTAAACCATACTAAATAATTATATCCAGGTGATGCCATAAAACGTTTTATAAATGTGAATAAATCTGTTTTTTTATCCCAACGATACAAATCCTTCTTTATTTTATCAAAAAATATCTTCATTTCTCATTTTTTGCTATTATTATGTTTATTTCACCAAAGCGATTATATTTAGTTTCATTCCGATATCCAAACGTTAAAATAGGTTTCCTTATTAAATAAAATGGATTTGGAATAAAATTCTTGAAAGTTCTTTTATTTAGACAGAATCCTCTAATCAAACTATTTGTGAATTTATAAGTAAAATTGTCTATTATTTTAAAATTACTCTTATGAAGCAAATTAATAACATATTTTATTGATAAAGGTATTTGCCATATATAACGAACTCCTAAAATCGATAATAATGCTGATTGTATACCAAAGACTGACTTTATATTCGGATAATATAAGAAGATTAATCCATTATTTTTTAGAACTCTTTTAGCCTCCTTGATAATTTTTTCATGCTCTGTTTTCTTGAAATGCTCTATGACACCATATGATACATATACATCAAAACTATTAGCTGGGAAATTTAACTCTCTTATATCGCTCACAAAGAATCTTTCTTTGGTTTCCTGATATTTTTGTTGATGATATTCCTTTGCTATTTTTATTGTTTCTGCGCTGAAGTCAATACCATAAGCATCATATCCTCTATTCAATAGATTAAACACTACCTGTCCAAGTCCACAGCCTGCATCAAGAATCTTATCACCCTTTTTAATGTATTTTGCAAGGATGTCTACTCTTTCATTGCAATCTTCTATGAAACGATCTATGTCTTCTTTTTGCTTCTCCCAACTTTCTGTCCATATTTTTTCTTGGTTTATCATCGGTGATTGAGTATTAATTTAGGAATTGCTTAATTACTTCTTTATAATCCTGACCGAGATTTCTAATACGATCTTTATCTTTTTCTATATTTGTCCTAAAAAGAGAAAGTATTTCAGGATTGGAAATACAGCGCTCAATGCATTGGGTAAATTGTTTTATATTGCCTGCCTCAAATATATATCCTGTTTCACCATCTTTTACTATTTCTCGAATTCCCGGTAAATCTGAAGCAATTACTGGTGTACCACTTAATAAAGACTCTATAACTGTCTTGGGCATGCCTTCTCCATAAGAAGGCAAAACTGTAATGTCAACGTTTGTGTAATATGAATAGAGAGTCTCAAACGGCCTGCTACCCAACACTCTCATAACATTATGTTGTTCTCTATATTTATCATTTATATTGTTTGACATATCACAGAGTCGTTTGTATTGTGTTCCATCCCCGATAAAAATAATCTCAATATCGTGAAACTTTGAAAATATATTTATAATTGCCTCGATGATTAAATTAGTACCTTTTGATATCTCAAGCCTTCCAACATACAATATTCTCGTCTTCCTGGAATCGTTAAGGAAATCCTCAATCTCCCTTTTCTGAAAAAAATTGCTACTGTATTTAGGGTAATAAATGGTTATTTTTTCTTTGGGTATACCTATAGTGTTAAGAATACGCTTGTTATCTGCATTTCTCACCAAAATCATTTGCAGACTTTTTAAATGAATCAGCATATTGCCTATTAAAAGATTCTGTAACGTTTGAGCAAATATATTTTTTTTTCGGAGTTGTCCTGCAAAGGCAATAACAAGTGGAATACTATTATTTTTAGAGTATCGTATCGCTGCACTCATATTCCATATCGATCCGAGGTGAAAAATCAAATGGGGCTTGAATTTTTCGAGTAGGGCATATATTTTCCTGTCATAGAATAGATGTAGGTAATCCAAAATCTTTTTCTGTTTTGCAAAACTGAAAAGCACAATCTTATCATCTTTATAGTATTTGTTTTCCTTAACATAGTTTGTTCCAATCACCATAATCTTTCTATCTCCAACTACCTCCAATATCTGTTCCATATAGTTAGTATCGAGGTTAAGAGACTTATCACCTCGCAGTTGTAGAAATTCACCAACAGGATCACCATGTTTAATAAAAGCTACGTTGTCAGTCAATTCCATTAGGTTCTAGTACGTTTTATTGCTAATATTTCTATAAAAGAGCTCACTCCAAAGCCAACTCTGTCAAATAGAAACTTTATTAAATGTTTACATTTGTTTTTTTCATTTTCTTTAATATACTGATTTAATGTAACGATAATAAATCCAGTCTTAATCATATATGCTCTAAGTGTTTTTGGAGTGAAAAAATAACAATGATGGAGCGGGTTATCATATTTGGGGTATTTTCCCCCTCTTAAATACTTATATTTAAAAAATATATTATCAAATTGATTAGGGACTTCAATTAATAATATTCCATTATTTGCAAGCAAATGATAAATTTTCTGTAAAACTATTCTGGGAGAAATTAGATGTTCAAGAACGTGGTGCATATGAATAATATCAAATATTTCATTTTGATACTGTGAACTAATTTCTTCAAAAGTCCCGTTAACTAATTCGATTCCATATTTTGATTTTGCAATTTCACATTGCTTTATTTCATATTCAATCCCAACGGCGTGAAAACCTTGCTGTTGTGCCATATGTACGAAAGTTCCCAATCCAGCTCCTATATCCAACAATCTTTTACCTTTTGTGTGCTTCTTAAGCAATTCAATTTTTCGTGGATAAACAAACTGTTTACGAATTTCTTCAACCCTAGCACGAGAACCCTTATCCGCATAATTGTCATAAATAATAGCAAGGTCTTTTTCTGTTGGAAGTGGATAAAGACTCTTCAGGCTGCATTTTCTGCATCTCACCACTCTAAATTTTGTTTTATCTATCCCAAGTAGCTTCGAATAAGTCTTACAAACAGCATATCTCTCATTTAGACATAGATCGCACTTATATGCAGTCTCGGACAAATTATTATTTTGAAGTAACATCAAGAGGTTTTATATACCACAATATATGTATCACGCAGCAATTATACCAAGCCATTGTAAAATCTTCATTTGATATTTCCCATGACTAGCGTTAGCAAGCCAAGATCTTTCCTGCGCAGAGAACACCGTAACTCTCGTATAAATAATAAAAGACAATATCATAAATACTAGTCCAATAATTAAAGAAAAAAATACAGAGTTTATAAATGATTTAGATATCATAAATATTGCATAAAGTGTGACAGCATAAATGCCCGCTCTAATAAAGTATTGCCTAAGTCCTTTAAATGTTGTAGTGTTTCTTGTAAACCACCATATAAATATATTTCTTAAAAAAACCGCGCTTCCTGTGGCAACAACTGCTCCCATAATTCCCCACCACTTTATCATAATGATGTCTGCAATTAAGTTATAAATTCCGAATATTTTGCTGAATAAAATGATCTCAACTTTTTCCTGAAGCTGTGCAATCAGACCTAATGGTATTTGAAAAGCGGAAATCATCTGGAAAAATATGACCGAAACTAAAACATAAGAGTATTCTAAATATTTTCCGCCAAAAACAACTGTAATTATATCTTTGCTAAAAACTAAAAAGAATACAAATATTGGAACATAAAATAGATATATAATTTTTATCATGAATTGATAGAAAGGAGTTACTGAGTCTTTTCGAGTTGAATAGGCAGAAAATAAGAGAGGTCTTATAACCTCTATCAGGTAAGTAGTTGGAAGGAATCTGTTAATGGTTTTTGCGATTCTATTACAAAATGCATATGCGCCTACTGCAACTGGATTCAGGAAATAAGCGAGCGTAAAATTGTCAATATTCAGATCTAAAAACTGGACACCAATGTCATTGAAATTATAATAAAGTGCATATTTCTGCACCCTTTTCTTTTCGTCAGGAGTGAATCTTTCAACCTGACCTTCGTTTTTGGGTATCTTTTTGGTATATATTAGCTGTAGGGTTATGAATAATATTACGTAGCCTAAAAGATCTACCAAAAGTATACTACTAAGATTTATACCAAGATAGAAAGCGATCAAGTATCCTATCAATTTAATTATCATCAAAACGAACATCATCCCTTGAGTATATTTGTGCAGGAAATAACTGCTGAGACAAACATCAACGAGCCCCCATTGCATATATAAAACAAGAATGAATGAAAATAAAAGGAAGTAATTTTTGTAATCCTCTATTTTCAAATAGACTGCAAATAAATCCCAGAAAAGAATTAGCAAGGCAATTATTAGGATATTTGACACTAATCTGATAAAAGATGATGTCTCATAAAGGCGATGCGCCAGCATAAACTCACCTTTCTGGTAATATTCTGGAATAAACCTCTGGAGGGTATTACTTAATCCAAAAGAAGCGACAATACCGATGATTCCAATAGTAGAATAGAGGAGATTATATACGCCATAATCATGTTCCGAAAGAAACCTCACCAAGAGGATAGTAATAACCAAAGAGGCAAATTGCGAACCAATTTTAAAAATAAAAGTGTAATAGGCCGCCTTAGAGCCTTTTTTCAGTAATTCTTGTTTGTCCATAGTTTGCAGAGTAATGAGAAAATGAATTGACTGTTACAGGCTTGGGGTCAGGTCTTGAAATATCAGTTTTCATAAAAAAAAGTAATAAAAAACGTTAATTGCGTTTGTTGCGTTCATTGCGTTATAGCGTTCATTGCGTTTATAGCGTTAATAAAAAACCGTTTATTGAGTTAATTGCGTTTGTAGCGTTTGTTGCGTTGTAGCGTTCATAGCGTTTATAGGGTTATAGCGTTATAGCGTTGATAAACAACCGTTAATAGCGTTGATTGCGTTGTAGCGTTCATAGCGTTCATAAAAAACTGTTCATTGCGTTTATAGCGTTATAGCGTTGAAGTAAGGTA
>JACAFF010000005.1 GCA_013388455.1 Nitrospirota bacterium | reverse complement strand
AGTGTCGCTGTAATCTTAGGAATTGGAACAATTATTGGGGAAACGATGATTGTGCTTATGGCAGCAGGTGGAGCTGCGGTTGTTCCGCACTGGATTTTTGATGCCGCACGTCCGATGCCAGCAGCAATAGCTGCTGAAATGGCAGAAGCACCATATCAGAGCCTTCATTACCATGCACTATTCGGCGTTGGCGCAATACTTTTTCTTATTACATTTGTTCTAAGTTTAATATCAGATTTTATTTCCAGAAAGTATCGCAGTGTAAGGATTGGAGAGAAAGTATAATGTATGATATTGAGACAACGAAAGAATCTTTCAAAAAAGTCCGTAAGAAAAAAAGAAATATAAAACATGGTATTTTTCTTTCTTTAATTAGAATGTTCGGGTTTTCTGGTGCGATAACACTATTTGTAATACTATTCTTTGTGTTCTATAACGGTTTTCAAGTTTTAAGCTGGAACTTCATTACACAGCCTCCTTTAGATGCTATGACCAAAGGAGGTATCTTTCCTGTTATAATGGGAACAATTTTACTTACTACTTTGTGCATGATTATTGTTGTCCCTATAGGTGTGACAACTGCAATCTTTCTCGCCGAATATTCAAAACCTGGATATATGCTTAAATCAGTAATGATGTCAATTTACACACTTGCAGGGGTACCATCAGTTGTTTTCGGATTGTTTGGGCTTGGAGTGTTTGTCGTGATGTTTAATTTTGGAATGAGTTTACTCGCTGGTTCAATGACTCTCGCAATAATGATTCTGCCATATATTATCTCGACTTCTGAAGAAGCTCTAAAGGCAGTACCATACAGTTTCAAAGAAGCATCTTTTGCATGTGGGGCAACTAAATGGCAGACTATAAGAAAAATAGTTCTTCCAACTGCAATGCCTGGAATTTTAACTGGTGCAATTCTTGGCACTGCCAAAGTTTCTGGTGAAACAGCTCCAATTATGTTTACTGCTGCTGCCTTTTTTACACCAGGGGTGCCGAGATCATTATTTGAGCCGGTTATGGCGCTCCCCTATCACATTTATGTCTTAGCTACAGCAGGCACACATATAGAAGAGACAAGACCTATTCAATACGGAACTGCATTATCGTTGATCGTTCTGGTTTTGGGAATGAACCTCCTCGGGATTATATTCAGGTCAAGACAAAGGAAGAAAAAGGCATGGTAAGTAATGAACACATATTTGAGATAAATGATTTCAACATTTTTTATGGAGATTTTAAAGCAGTTTCCAATGTCAACCTAAATATAAGAATAAATAAGATTACAGCTATCATTGGACCTTCGGGATGTGGAAAATCTACTCTTTTGCGGTCTCTTAACAGAATGAATGACCTTATTATAAATTCACGGGTTGAAGGCAAGGCATTTTTTAAAGGAATAGATATTTATCACCGGGATACAGATGTAATCGAACTAAGAAAAAAAATCGGGATGGTTTTCCAAAAACCAAATCCATTCCCGAGTTCTATTTATGAAAATGTTGCTTATGGACCTAAAATTAGAGGTATTAAAAAGAAAAGCCAGCTTGATGAGATAGTTGAAAATGCTCTGGTAAAAGCTGATTTATGGAAAGAGGTTAAGGATAAGCTTAATGAATCTGGAATGAGTCTTTCAGGTGGACAGATGCAAAGACTTTGTATTGCAAGATCACTTGCACAGGAGCCCGAGGTTATTCTTTTCGATGAGCCAACATCTGCACTGGATCCTATATCAACTGCCAATATAGAAAATTTATTACAGGAATTACAAAAAACTATTACCATAATCATAGTAACCCATAATATGCAGCAGGCTGCAAGGATATCAAATTATACTGCTTTCATGTATCTTGGTGAATTGATAGAGTTCGCAGAGACTGATACAATATTTGTGAATCCATCAAATAAGCTTACAGAAGAATATATTACAGGAAGGTTCGGATAATGACTATCTTTGATGATGAATTAAATGCTTTGAAACAAAAAGTTTTAAAACTTGGTCTGATGGTTGAAGACGCAATAAGGGATTCAGTAAAGTCTCTTGTTGACAGGGATAGTAATCTTGCTCAGGAAACAATAAAAAAGGATCATCTGATTAATGCACTTGATGTAGAAATAGACGAAGAATGCGTGCGACTTATTGCTTTAAGACAGCCTATGGCGAGAGATTTGCGATTCATAACAACCACCATGAAAATAACTACTGATCTCGAAAGGATGGGTGACCTTGCTGTAAATATTGCTGAAAGGGCGATTGAATTGAATAAAGTTCCACTGCTGAAGCCTTTTGAAAATATTCCCAAGATTGCAGAAATTACACAGGGAATGGTCAAGGATTCTCTTGATGCTTTTGTTACTGGATGTTCAAGGCTACCCTACGAAGTTTTAAAGAAGGATGATGAAGTTGATGCTCTAACTGTGAAAAATTTTGAAGAACTTATGGCACTTATGATAAAGGACCCAAAAATCATTCCTCTGGCTGTTAAAAGAACCTATGTTGCAAAATATCTTGAAAGAATCGCAGATCATGCAACAAATATTGCAGAGATGACTATATATATGTGCAAGGGAAAGATTATCAGACATACGGTTTTACCGTCTAATGAAGAGTTATAAGTTTGTTTTTAAAACTTTTTTCTTGACAAAATAACATGATTTTAGCTTAAAATTTAACTGTTATGATTTGCTTTAGGCAATTTATAGCAGTTTTTATTGTTTTGTTATTTATTTCCCCAGTTTTTGCATCAGAAATAAATCAAACAATATCTATAGAAAAGCCACTGGTTATTTCTATACCTCCAGATGAGACAGTATACAACGTACCATCTATAATAGACGACTACAGTTATAATGAAATGGCTGTAAATGCAATTAAGAATCATATAACCCTATTTACTGAAAAAATCAAAGAAAAATTTTCTCTCTGGCTTAAAAGATCAGGAAAATATATGGAATTGATGCGCAACATTTTAACAGAAAACAATGTGCCTGAAGAGATTGTTTTTATACCGCTGATAGAAAGTGGATTTAATGCCAATGCTTACTCACCTGCACGGGCGGTAGGATACTGGCAGTTTATTGCGTCAACTGCAAAAAGATATGGTCTTGAAATTAGCTGGTGGAAGGATGAAAGGAAAGATCCTGTCAAATCAACAAGGGCTGCTGCAAATTATCTGAAAGATCTTTATGAGATGTTTGGTTCATGGAATCTTGCAATGGCTGCATATAATGCTGGAGAAGGGAAAATCCTCAAGGCATTAAACAAATCAAAAGCAGAGGATTACTGGACATTGCTCGATACAAATTACATCAAAGCAGAAACAAAAAACTATGTTCCCAAATTTATTGCAGCAAGTATGATTGCTAACAGACCAGAAGACTTTGGTTTTGAAAATCTTGAGTACTATCCTCCCCTTAATTATGACGAGGTGTTAATAAATCATCCCCTTGACCTTGATGTTGCTGCTGAATGTGCAGGTACCAGTTTAAAAGAAATAAAAGAGTTAAATCCTGAGTTGAGGAGATGGTGCACACCACCTGATATATCTGAATATACTTTAAGGATTCCAGCAGGCACAAAAGATTTATTTATTGAGAACCTTGCCAAGGTTCCTGAAGAAAAACGCTTTACAATTCATAAATATACTGTGAAGAAGGGAGATACATTTAAGAAAATCTCAAATAAGACTGGAATCCCAGTACAGGTAATTCTTGATTTAAATGACCTCGAAAAGATAATACCTTTAAAAGCAGGAATGAAACTCTATCTTCCCCCAAAAGGGAAATTTGAGTTAGACAGGGATGATAAAATTATCAAAAAAAATAAATCTATAAAAAAGGCATCATATAAACATAAAAAGAAAAATCATAAATCCAGAAAGAGAAGGATTTAACCTTCTTTCTTATCAGACTTATTAGAGATTTTTGATTTTGCCTCTTCAAGAAAAGGTGAAGTAGGGTATTTATTTACAAGTTCTTCATATTTTTTCTTAGCTTCTTCATTTTTACCAGATTTTTCGAGAAGCCTTCCATATTCTATTAGTGCAAGGTCTTTGTATATATCAGATTTGAGATTTGAGAGTGAGTCTAAAGTCTTCATTGCTTCATTTACATCACCTTTCTCTATATAGATCATTGCCATTTTGTGGTATACAAGAGGAATAAACTTATCTTCATCTGAGTACTTCTTAATAAATTCTTTGAGGGTCTTTAAGGCTTCATCATAATTTCTGAGCTCAGAATAACTTGCAGCAATGTAAAAAAGGGTTATTGGAGACTTTCTTGTTTCATATGCCTTTTTGAATGTTTCAAGAGCTTTTTTCAATTGTTCATCTTTATTGGTAGCTTCAATTCTTTGAGCACTATGGTATATCTTATAAGCTTCATATTGCAATGATAGTGCTTTTTTTTCTGATGTGTATGAATAAATTAAATATATTACTAAAGTAATGAGTATAATAAGAAAGATACCAATATATTTTAAGGCAGTCTTCTGCCTTTCTTTTAAGGTATTTTTAAAACTCGAAATTTTTTCTTTTACGTCAGCCTCAGTATCGAGAGACTTTTTCGGTATTTTCTTTTTTATAGCCTTTGGCATCAATCCCTCCTGCGGATTTTTTCTACAAATGCCTGTGAATTTTCAAATACCTGGTTAATGCGATTTTCTTCTATTCCTGAAGCACGCAGAATTTTTCTTGCGAACTCTTCTGTTATTAAGTCAGATGGGCAGTGTGTATCTGTATTGATGCAAAGAGGAACTCCAAATTTAACAGCTTCTTTTGCAACATAGCCATTGGATAGTGAATGACCTTTCCGGGAGGTAATCTCAAGCATAACATTCTTCTCTTTTGCAAAAAGGAGGTCTTCTTCAGAAATTATTCCTGGGTGGGCAAGAATATCAGCGTTTGCCTCGATTGCAGCTTTGTTTGTGCCTGGTAAAACCGGCTCGACTAATGTTTCACCATGGACGATTACTATTTTTGCACCAAGGTGCCTTGCCTCTTTTACGAGCTCCGGTATCATGTGCGGAGGGACATGTGTAATCTCAGCACCCGGAATAACATCTATTGAAACATGTCCTTTTAATTTCTTTAATACACTTACTATTCGTGGTATAACAAGATCGATATTTGAAGCATCAACATGATCTGTTATGGCAATTGCCTTATATCCGATTGCTTCAGCCCTTCTGACCAACTCCGAAGGAATCAGTTCGCCATCACTAAAAAAACTATGTGTATGAAGGTCAATCATTATTTTGTTCGCTATTTCACAAGAAGTATAAATATTCTATCAAAAATTTTTTCAATTCACCATCTTTTATTTTTTAAATATCTCAATCAAAATATCGATGCAATTTATTTAAATGTAGAAATTACATTATCCCTGCTCGTGCAAGAGTAAGAACGACTACTTCTGCTGCTCCTGATTTCAAAAGTTCTTTTGAGCATTCTGTTACTGTTGCTCCAGTTGTCATCACATCATCTATCAACAGCAGATGCATTCCTTTTACATAACCCTTCACCTCGAAGGCATTTCTTAAATTGACTAATCTATCATGAGCAGATAATCCAACCTGCGGCAGAGTTTCTCTTTTTTTCAAGAGTATATTCATTAAGAGAGGGATTCCAGTTTTTTTTGCTACGATTCTTGAAATGAGGAGTGACTGATTGAAACCTCTCTTGAGTAAACCTTTTCTGCTCAAGGGGACAGGGATAATTCCATCATTATCCGGGATATCGAGATCAAGCAACAATTTACCAAGAGGTTGTGATAATCTTTTGACCCCGCTAAATTTTAACTGGTTGATTGCTTCTGCAAGAACTCCTTCATACAGGCCGTAACTTATAACTTTAGAAAATGGAGGCATCTGCTTCAGACACTGACCACATACATTAGAGTATGCTGAAGACAATGGAAGAGCGCAAATTCTGCATGACGCGCCAGCATATCGCTTAATCTGGTTCCAGCATGATTTACATATTGGTGCGTAATGGAATGAATCTGTAAAGTTTCCGCACAGAGGACATCTGGAAGGATAAAGTATATTTGTGAGTTTTGAAGTCAGGAATTGGAAATATTTAAGGGTATTCCACATTTACCACATTTTGGTCCGAGAGAAAGTTTGCTGGTTAAAACTTTATTCTTTATGTTGCAATTTGGACAGATTATTATCTGATATTCAGGTTCAGTTGCTCTCAACTCTATATTTTGACTGCTTTCAGAGGTTTCTCCATCTTCAGAATGATCTTGAAAAAATTGGATATAAGTAGGGTCTTTTTCTATAAGTTCGATACCCATGCCGTTTTTCTGGGTTAACATAGGGGTCTTTATTGTTCTTCGGACTATCCCCTTGAGATAAGATATCCTGCCATCGGGTAGTAAAATTTCTATGTTCAATATTGTATTTGGAGCAAAACCGCGATTTGTTCTGATAAATAGTCCATTTATTGAAAAATTACTTAGAATACCTCTATAGCTTAAACCTCCGGAACTGAAAGTAACCTCAAGCCTCTTTGTATATCTTTTATGTCTGCTATATCCTCTTTCTCGTTCCATTAGAATAACCCTTTAATCTGAATGAGTTCTTCTCTTCTCTGACCTGTTGAGATGAGGTGCACTTTAACTTTGAGCATGCGCTCAATTTTTTTTATATATTTTTTTGCTGCTTCTGGAAGCTTGGTAAAATCCTGAATACCGAGTGTGCTTACATTCCAACCTTTAACCTCTTCATATTCTGGTACACACTCTTCAAATATATTTATCTCTTTCGGAAACTCATCAAAAATTTTATTTTTATATTTGTAAGATGTGCAAATTTTTATCCGATCTAATCCATCAAGGATGTCAAGTTTTGTTATAGCTATTCCCGTAACGCCATTGATCCTTACCGAGTGTCTAAGAATTACCATATCAAGCCATCCGCATCTACGTGGCCTTCCTGTTGTTGCCCCATATTCACCGCCTTTTTCCCTGATCTTTTCTCCAAGATCATCTTTGATTTCTGTAGGGAATGGGCCACTTCCAACACGTGTTGTGTAGGCCTT
Source organism: Nitrospirota bacterium (assembly GCA_013388455.1). Lineage (NCBI taxonomy): Bacteria > Pseudomonadati > Nitrospirota > Nitrospirota bacterium. The sequence goes on along the minus strand of JACAFF010000005.1, from coordinate 139,135 downwards.
AACAACACCGAGGACCTTGTTAATCTTTGTAGGTCCGACACCAAGTCCGGTGCATGCACCACCTGCAATAGAATTCGAAGATGTTACATAAGGATATGTCCCATGATCGATATCGAGGAGAGTGCCCTGTGCTCCTTCAAACAATAAGTTTTTCTTTTTAGAGATCATATCATTAGCAATTGTATCAGTATCAGCAATATAGGGAGCTAACTTATCTGCGTAACCCATGTATTCATTATATATATCTTCAAGATTCAGAGGATTAATCTTATAAAGATTTTCAAGTAGAAAATTGACATGAAAAAGGTTAGCTCTTAGCTTCTCTTTGAATACCTCAGGTTGAAGAAGGTCTGCTACCCTTATGCCTGATCTGCCAATTTTATCACAATAAGCTGGACCTATTCCTCGACCTGTTGTGCCTATACTCTTTGCACCTCTCAACCTTTCATTCTCTCTGTCAATTATTAAATGATAAGGCATGATAAGATGGGCATTTTTGCTTAAATATAAATTCTTTTTTACTTCTATACCCCTTTGTTTAAGCCCGTTTATTTCCTCTATAAGTGCAGCAGGATCTACAACAACACCATTTCCTATAAGGCATAATTTGTCCTTATAAAGAATTCCTGATGGAATTAGATGTAGGATGAATTTTTCATTATTAATGACAACGGTATGACCTGCATTATGGCCTCCTTGATATCTTGCTACTAAGTCTGCCTTACTTGAAAGATAATCAACAATTTTACCTTTCCCTTCGTCTCCCCATTGTAATCCTACAACTATAACATTAGGCATTTTATATAACCTCTCTTTATAGACTTATTTGTTTGATTGAAAGAATATTCGGAAGTCTTTTAATCTTATCTATAATTTCAGGTGAAGCAGGGGTATCAATTGTAACAACAGAAATAGCAGTGCCACCCGGCGTTTCCCTACCAAAGTGCATTCTTGCTATATTGATAGCATTATCTCCAAGAATTTTTCCGATATTACCTATTACACCTGGTTTATCATTATTGAACATAAACAATAATTCCCCATCAGGGATGATCTCTACCTTGAAGTTATCAATCATCACAATACGAGGGTCCCTTTTACTGAAAAGAGTACCAGCAACATAACTCTCCTTGTCTTTTGCTTTCAGCCTCATTGCAACCATACTCTGATAATCACCTTCATCTGTGGACTTTGTCTCCTTTACTTCAATCCCGCGCTCCTTTGCAATAACAAGAGCATTTACGAAATTAACCGTTTCTTCAAGAATCGGTGCAAGAAATCCCTTGACTGCTGCTATTGATACAGGCGCTGTGTTTATAGAAGATGCATCTCCATGATATTCGATTGTTATCTCCGTAACACCACCTTCAAATATCTGTGAAGAGAAACCGCCGAGTTTCTCAGCAAGATTTATATATGGTTGTAACCTTGCTATCTGGTCAGATGGGATAGATGGGAAATTCACTGCGTTTCTTATAGTATTGAAAACGAGATAATCAACTATCTGTTCAGCAATAGCAATTGCAACATTTTCTTGTGCCTCTTTTGTTGATGCACCAAGATGAGGAGTAGTAATGACATTATCAAGAGTAAGGAGAGGATTGTTTTCCGGTGGTTCTTTCTCAAATACGTCAAGAGCAGCACCGGCAACTTTACCTTCCACAAGTGCATCATAGAGGTCTTTTTCATTAATAATGCCACCTCTTGCACAGTTGATTATTCGAACTCCAGTTTTCATCATTTTTATCGTATCTTTATTAATTAGATATTTTGTTTCCGGAGTTAGAGGAGTATGAACTGTTATGAAATCAGAGCGTCTGAATAATTCTTCAAGTCCTACCTTTTCAACACCCATAGTTGTTGCCTTTTCTTCACTCAGGAAGGGATCATATGAAATTACATTCATTGAGAAAGATTGCATTCTTTTTGCCACCTGACTGCCTATATTACCGATACCGATAATTCCTAATGTTTTATTGTATAATTCAACACCCATGAATTTTTTCTTCTCCCACTTGCCCGATTTCATTGATATTGTTGCCTGCGGTATCATTCTCGCAAGTGCTACCATAAGCGCAATCGTATGTTCTGCTGTGGTTATGGTATTCCCGCCTGGAGTATTCATCACGACTATACCTTTTTTTGTAGCTGCAACCCGATCAACATTATCCAGACCCGACCCAGCCCTTCCGATTACTTTTAAATTTTTTGCATTATCGATAATATCAGCAGTTACCCTGGTTGCTGATCTTATTATGAGTCCTTGGTATTCGCCGATGCAGTTTTTCAGTTCATCTTGTGTCATCCCAGTTTTTACAGTAACATCAATGCCGGATTTCTGAAGTATTTCAATACACTTTGGTGAGATATTGTCACTGATCAGTACCTTCATTAATCCTCCTTAACCATGAGAAGTTCTTGAGCAACAGATACACCGGTCCCAAGTTTAACAGGATAGCCCATGCCTTTCAATACCATTTCGATTCCTGCAATAGCTGTTATAATGTCAAATCTATCAGCATATCCTAAATGAGCTATTCTGAAAATTTTGCCTTTTGCCTTATCCTGTCCCCCTGCTGCTGTAATACCATATTTTTCTCTGAGATTTTTATACACAGCCTGACCATCTATCCCCTTAGGTGCTTCTATAGCAGTTACTGCATTCGAAGGTGATTCTTTTGGATAAAGTTCCAATCCGAGTGCAAGAACTGCCCTTCTCATAGCATTCGCAAGCGTTGAATGTCTATTAAAGATGTTCTGTAATCCCTCGGACTGCAATATTTTCAGGCTTTCATTTAGTCCAACGATCAATGTAACAGGAGATGTAAAGTTAGTCTGATTTTTAGAAAGATTTTCTCTCTCTTTTTTAAAATTAAAATAAAATCTGGGCATTTTTGAAGTTTCTGCTTTAGCCCATGCTTTTTCACTAACACTGACAAATGCTATGCCTGGAGGCAGCATTACACCCTTTTGTGACCCTCCTACCATAATGTCAATTCCCCACTCATCTGTTCTTAGGTCATGAGCAACAAGTGCGCTTATAGCATCTACAATAAATAATGTATCATCATTTTTTCTGACTATTTTACTGAGTGCCTCTATATCATGATAAACACCTGTTGATGTTTCAGAAGCCTGGACAAAAACACCTTTTATTTTCTTATTTTTTCTGAGCCGTTCCTCTACTGCCTCAGGCTTTACTGAATATCCCCACTCGACTATTAATTCATCAACCTTAAGTCCATAAGACTGGCATATCTTTGTCCATCTCTCACCGAATTTACCGCCGTTTATTACAAGAACTGAATCTCCTTTATTAAAAAAATTATTTACTGCTCCAACCATTCCTCCAGTGCCTGTTGAACATAAGATGAGCACATCGTTTTTTGTCTGGTATAACCACTGTAGTCCTTTCTTTGCTGCATCAAGTACGGGTAGAAAGTCTGGTGAACGGTGATGTATTATTGGTGCTGCCATTGAGAGAAGAACCTCAGATGGAACTGGTGTTGGTCCAGGTGCTAAAAGATAACGTTTAAGCATTAAATCCCTCCTGAAAAGCAGATTGCTTTATTTTGGAAATAAACAGAATCCAGATTTGAAAATTAGCACAATATAGCTTATTTGGTCAAGGTGTTATACTTTACAATATTCCGAGTTGATTATTATAATTTAATATATGAGAAAAAAGGTCATATTTTTAATAGCTATTCTAATGATTGCTTTTCTGTTAGGAGGCATATCTTTTTACGCACTTGGAAAGTTTACAGGCAGATATACGAATGTGCCTTATACACATACGCCAAGCGTTCCACAACAGATGATGGAGACAGGGAGGGCATTTTCAGATATTGTAAATGCAGTTTCACCGGCTGTTGTTAACATATCCACAACAAAGACAATAAGACGAGAAACAAATAGATTTTTTGAAGATCCATTCTTTGACTTTTTTGATCCATTTCATGAATTTACTGTCCCAAAGAAATGGAAAGAAAGAAGTCTTGGTTCAGGAGTAGTGATTTCTTCTGATGGGTATATAATCACAAATAATCATGTTGTTGAAAAGGCAGATGAAATACGAGTGACCTTGCTGGACAAGAGGACATTCAAAGGTACTATTATTGGTGCTGATCCAAAAACAGATATTGCCATTGTAAAGATAGATGCAAATAATCTTCCTACCTTATCTCTTGGAGATTCTGATAATCTCCAGGTTGGTGAATTTGTTCTTGCTATAGGTAACCCTTATGGTCTTAGCCATACAGTTACCATGGGTATCATCAGTGCAGTTGGAAGGGCAAATGTCGGGATTGCTGATTATGAAGACTTTATTCAGACTGATGCTGCAATAAACCCGGGGAATTCTGGCGGGCCTCTTGTGAATATTAAAGGAGAAATGATTGGTATAAATACCGCTATATTTTCGCGGACCGGTGGTTATCAGGGGATTGGATTTGCTGTGCCAAGCAATATGGTAAAACTTGTTATGGACCAATTGATACAAAAAGGAAAAGTAGTTAGAGGATGGATAGGAGTGACTATTCAAGAACTTACGCCTGAATTATCTCAGAAATTCGGATTAAAAAGCACAAAGGGTGCACTTGTAAGTGATGTAATGAAAGATAGCCCTGCTGCCAAAGCTGGAATAAAGCGGGGTGATATTATTGTTGAGTTTAACGGAAAGGACGTAAGAGATGTAAGTAGTCTGAGGAATATGGTTGCACAGAGTAAAACTGGCAATGAGATTACTTTGAAAATTATCCGATCAGGCAGGGAATTAACTTTAAATGTGTTAATTATGGAGTTGCCGAGGGAAATTGCTGCAATTAAAGAAGATAGCGAGTCAGATACTTCAGAAACACAGGTGCTTTCAGGAATTACTGTTATGGATCTAACAAGGGAAATGCTAAGGCAACTCGGTTTTAATAAAGATGAGAAAGGAGTGGTGGTAGTCAGGGTAGAACGCGGAAGTCCTGCTGATGAGGCAGAGATTAAAAAAGGGGATATTATTAAAGAGATAAATAAAAGAGAGATAAATAATCTTGAAGACTTCAACAGAGTTGCTGGAACAGTGAAAGATAATGACTCAGTTCTTCTTTTTATCAACAGAGGTGGTAACAAATTTTATGTTATTCTTAAGGCGTCTTAATAAAATCATACCCCTGTAATTTTCCCCCATTTACTTCTTCAGTGAGGATTTTTTGCATTTTCATATTTAAAAGGATATTATCAATAAATGAAAGGAGGTGATTAGGGTTGTTAATTATAAGGTTAATTGTTTTATTGCTGTTTTCAATTTCAGGATATATCATAGGTCTTAAATATAATTACGGTAACTATGGTATCCTGATTGGTACATTCTTAGGTCTCTTCGCATTAATAACTGAAATAGTCTTCAGAAAAATTGAATTAGGGGTATTGATAGGAGGATTAACAGGTATCACAGGTGGCTTATTATTTGCTTATCTTCTCATGCTTCCTCTTAAAATATTTTTAAAAGAGGATGCAGGAATTCTATACTTTGGGTTAATGGCTATTTTTGGTTATGGTGGTTTACTACTCGGCCTCAGCAGAGGAAAGGCACTTTCAATATCAGAGATTTTGAGGATTTTCAGAGGAAGAGGTATCCTTCAAGAAAATCTTAAAGTTCTTGATACGAGTGTTATTATAGATGGACGGATTGCAGACGTATGTGAGACTGGTTTCCTTGAAGGAGGGTTTATTATTCCACAGTTTGTTCTTCAGGAGTTACAACATATAGCAGATTCTTCTGAGCCAATGAAACGCGCCAGAGGAAGACGCGGACTTGATATACTCCATAAAATGCAGAAGATGTCAAATATTACAGTAAAAATAGTTGATGAAGATTTTCCGAATATTAAAGAAGTTGATGCAAAGCTTGTTGCTTTATCAAAGTTGTTACATGCAAAGGTAGTTACGAATGATTTTAATCTTAACAAGGTTGCTGAGCTTCAGGGGGTATCCGTTCTTAATATCAATGAGCTGGCTAATTCATTAAAACCTGTTGTTTTACCAGGTGAGACAATGAGGATTTTTGTATTGAAAGAGGGGAAGGAATATAATCAAGGAGTTGCATATCTTGATGATGGCACGATGGTTGTTATTGAAAATGGCAGAAGATTGATCGGAAAAAACGCAGATGTTACTGTTACAAGTGTATTACAAACAACAGCCGGCAGGATGATATTTTCAAAACTCAAGGATGATTATGAGAGAGAAGAATTAAGGGTAGCGAAATAAGGTGTGAAAAGGAATGCAAAACACTTAATTGCAGTTGTCCCGGCTGCCGGTCTGGGTAAGAGGTTTGGCCAGGGGTTAAATAAGCCATTTCTGAAACTCGGAGGCAAACCTCTTCTCATATGGCCGCTTGAAATTATGGAAGCGATTCCTGCGATAAAAGAGATAATCCCTGTGCTTAAAAAAGAAGACATGGATAAAGGTAGAGAAATATTCAAACGATACGGGATTAAAAAAATAAAAAAAATAGCTGTTGGTGGCAAAGAGAGGCAGGATTCTGTTTATAATGGTCTCAAGTTAGTAGATGACAGAAACAGTATCGTAATAATACATGATGGGGTGAGACCTCTTATAGAAAAGGATTTGATTGAAAAGGCGATACAGGAATTCCTGGATGCGAATAAAGAAAGTGAAAAAAATATTGATGGTCTTATTTTTGCAGTGCCTCCAAAAGATACAATAAAAGAGGTAAAAAATGGAATCATTAAAAAAACATTAAAGCGGGATTCGTTATGGGCTATTCAGACGCCACAAATATTCCATTACAAAACTATTTTTTTGGCATATAAAAAGGCATTAAAAGAAGGTTTCTACTCAACAGATGATGCTGCTTTAATAGAACGATCTGGCGGAAAAGTAAAAATTATTATGGGTGCATATGAAAATATTAAAATTACTACTCCAGAAGATCTTTATTTCGCAGAATTTCTTGTTTCGAGAAAACATTCATGAGCATGCGAATAGGTATTGGATATGATTCTCACAGGCTTGCCAAAGGCAGAAAACTTATAATAGGGGGAGTGCAAATCCCTTTTGAAAAAGGACTGCTTGGTCATTCAGACGCAGATGTCCTGGGCCATGCTATTATAGATGCCATTGTCGGGGCTCTCGGTCTCGGTGATATAGGAAAACACTTCCCTGATACAGACCCCGAATGGAAAGATGCTTCAACAATGGAACTTTTAGCATACATTGTTGAACTTGCACGCATAAACGGATATGAAATCTCGTGGATAGATTCAATTATCATCGCAGAAAGCCCAAGGGTTTCTTTATATATAGAATCCATGAAAGAGTCTCTCTCGCAATCAGGAATACCTCCAGGTGCAATAAATATCAAGGCAAAGACGAATGAGGGGATGGGATTTATAGGCCGTGGCGAGGGGATTGCTGCTTATGCTGTATGTTTACTTCAGCGTTTCGAGTGAGAAAAATAAAGAGATTCTATCTTTCTTTAAAATTTCGGAGGAATAAAATAATACCCTTATCTCGTCAGCGAGCTATGGATTTAATTATTGCCTTTTTGTATTTTTCAAAATCTTCCAGATTTTTATGAAGTATTGAGACAACTATAGAGGGTTCTATTTTTTCATACTGGTGTACAACTACATTCCTGAATTTTGCCATCTTTTCCATTGATTTAAATAAGTTTTTGTTTAAGATTCTGTTTTCTGCAAGAACTTTAAAGGTATCAGCATAACTTGTTGGCAATCTCATGCCCTTATCAGAAATCAAATGATTGGCGATATCTATGCATAATTCAATCAGTATTTGTAAGGTTCTTTCAACAATCCTCTGTACTTTCCAGTCATTTTTATATGCATTAACTGAGATTTTAGAATACTCTCTGATCTGTCCTAAATAAGTCTCTATCTGTGCAAGCTTTCTTCCTAACAGAAGTTTATCAACCAATTCCGTACCTTCTTTTCAGAATATCTCTTTCTTTTATTTTGAAATCAAAAAATTCTCTCAGGACTGTTGATTCATATTTGTGCCTCAGAAATGGGTCCTTATCAACAAGAACTTTTCTGGCCTGTAGAATTCTCCCGGCAAGACTGAGCTGAGCGGTGTTCAAAATCACCATGTCAATCTCATCTGTACCAAGGACATTTGCAATATCGCCAAATAACTGAAGGTAGTCCATTTTTTTAACATTTTTTACATAAACAGCCACGTCAACATCACTTAAAGGATTTGGGTTATCTTTTAACAGCCCCCCAAAGAGATAGGAAAAGATGATATTGGGATCCTTTGAAAGAATTCCTGCGAGGAAAGCGATTTTTTTATGAATATCTTCTGGAATCATTTTATACCGTATCATTGCAAATAGTTTAACCCAATTTATTTAAATTATCTATTCTTCTTTCATTACTCTTTCAGCAATAATTTCCTTATATCCCCGACCCTTAATGTAATCTTATTTGAATCAAGGTATTCGAGGAATGGCAGGGCGTATTTTCTTGTTGTGTTGAGTATGTCCCTGAACTCTGCTACGGTCATTTCAGGCTTTTTGCTAAAAAAAGCCTTCAGTTTCTCAATCATGTTTTTAAATACTGTTGAAGGAATATATAATGATTCATTGATCCTGATAATGCTCCCCTCTTTTGCCATGAGATTAAGGATATCTGTTAGTTTCTTTTGTTCCATCTGGAGAGATTGATATAATTCTTCTCTTGTTAGTGGCTGGAACCCACTTTTTTCTAACATCCCTAAAATTTTTGCTTTGAGGGTTTCGTCAACCTGTGATAGTGCAACACGGAAAGAAGCTTGTCTAACCAGTTCTTTCTCTATTACAATCTCTTTGATCGATGTCAGCAGATTCCCGAAAAGTCTTGGTTCAATATTAATCTGTGCTCTGAGCTCTTCTTTTGTCATCCCTGGTTTTAAGGGATTTTTTTTATGAAAGTCGTTCAGAGACTTCATGACATTTTCTTTAAAGGTTTCATAGATATCGCTGTGAATCAGGATGTCTTCAAACTGCAAAATGATTCCTTTTTCTTTCAATGAATTTATTGCTTTTCTTATGGATGGGATTTCTTCCTTGATCCATCCCTCAAGTAATGATAAGGTTTTTCCGTAAATACCTGCCTTTTGTATTTTGATTGCTATCTTTTCTTCGAGAGTTCCTTTTTCAAAAATCTGTAAATCATCCGTCCCTTCCTTCTGACCCCGACGTGAAGGCATTGAATCAAGAATTTCACCACCGCCTATAGTATCCACAGGTGAAAATCTTCTTATTATATATCTATCGCCGGATACCGCAATAACCGGTTCTCTTAGTCTGAACTGGCAATAGCAATTTTCACCTGCCTTAATCTCATTCCTGCCATATAGAATGATCCTCGCTATTGTTTCTGATGTGCCTAAATGAAAATGAACAAGACTTTTATTCTTAAGGACAGGGGCAGATAAAAGCATTTCCACTTTGGCATCAATCTTCTTTGTCGGAATGAATTTCCCTGGTATTACTACAGCATCTCCTCGTTTCAATGCCTCCTTGTCAACCCCCTGAAGATTGATTGCCACCCTCTGTCCGGCAAGTGCGGTCTGAAGTGGTTTCCCGTGGCTGTGCAGTCCCCTGACCTTGCTCTGAATATTACTTGGAAGTATCTCAACAGCATCATCAACAGAAAGAGTCCCTGAGACAGCAGTGCCTGTTACAACTGTCCCGAACCCTTTCAAAGTAAATACTCTATCAATGGGCAGCCTGAAGAGACCTTTAATTGGTTTTGCTTCAACTTTTAATGCTACCTCATGGATCTTGTCTTTCAAGAGGCCAATATTTAACATGGTCTTTGAAGACACAGTAACTATTTCTGCTTCTTCAAGAAAAGTGCCTTTTACAAAACTCCGTACTTCATCCAAAACAAGATCAAGCCAGTCCTTTTCAACAAGGTCTGCCTTTGTGATTGCAATGACTCCTGATTTAATCTTGAGTAAATTGCAAATTGAGAGATGCTCACGGCTCTGGGGCATGATGCCTTCATCTGCAGCGATGACAAGTAGAACCAGATCTATACCACCGGCTCCTGCAAGCATATTCTTTACGAGTCTTTCGTGACCCGGGACATCTACTATGCCGATGGTAAGTCCATCAGGATAACGGAGGTCTGCAAACCCAAGATCAATGGTTATCCCTCTTTCCTTCTCCTCTTTCAGCCTGTCAGGGTCTATCCCTGTCAAAGCTTTTACAACAGAGCTTTTACCATGATCTATATGACCTGCTGTTCCGAGTATTACGTTACGCATATCAACAGAATAATCTGCCTCTTTTAAGTATATCTCTCCTGCTGCCGTCTTTATTAATAAGTGTCACAGTCGGTTTGAAGAACACAAAGTCCTGATGAAATGGAGTTTTAACCCTGCCGCCAAAAGAGCTGTTATCGCCGAGAGCAATATGGATTGTCCCGAGAATCTTCTCTGATTCAAGGATATTATCAGGTCTTCTTGCAGCTTCATTCGTGCCGATCCCAAGCTCTGCAATATTTGCATTCTCTTTTCTTTCAGCCAGCTTAGATTTGAGATATTCTGCATAGATATCACTGCCTGAAATATCAACGACTGATCCATTTTTAACAATAAGTGTTATCGGTGACTCCAATTGTCTTGTTGGTGCCCACTCGATAATAAGTCTTCCATGTGCTGTCCCCTCGAGAGGAGCCAGAAAAGCCTCGCCTGCTGGAAGATTTCCAAAAGAGCCAGGCTTGCTGAGAATCCCGGTATCTGCTAAAGCCTTTCTCCCTTTTTTTGAAAAAGAGAGAAAGGTGCCATTTGGAGTTCTTATCTGAATAACCTCGGCTAAACTGACAATTTTTGAGACCTTTTTTGTCCTCTTTGCTAATTCATTCCAGTCTACATTCATAGAACCTTCAAGCATGGATATATCAAAAAGGGGCATACTTGCATACCTGCATCCACATATCCTTGTCAGAAAATCCCTGAATCTCGTATGGCTTGTAGAATAATTGGATAAAGCTATAACACAGTCTACGGCATTAGTTCTCTGTTTTGCAATGATTTCTTCTACTTTTTTGAGATCATTATCATGTATGGTTTTTTTCAGGAGGGGATTATACAGATTTTTTTTCTTTAAAGTCTCTATTGCCTTTTCTCCAAAAGCAAGCCTCCATAATTCTTCAGGGGGTTCAGCACCATGACTGCCTGTAGCTAAATATTCGCAAGTTATTATTGATTTACAAAGATTCTTCCCGATCTCTGATAAAAAAAATACAAGACAGCTGAGCTTTAATCTTCTGTTAATATCAACCTCGCTTATATCTTCTTTATCCGAGACCCTATCATTGAATAAAAGAACATTTTCATGTTTTTTTACACCGAGATTGACTCTGAAGATGTCTCTAAGAACATTTATCACGGTCTATCTGAAAAGAAATTCCATCTGTTTTAAGTGTTCTCCAGGAAAACTGATCGGGTAATTAAAGTCAAAACATGCAGTGCAATAATTATGAGATTCTGGGACTATTTTCTTCAGTCCCTCGAGACTTAAATAAGCAAGTGAGTCAGCAGTTACATATTTCCTGATCTCTTCTAAGAGATGAGTAGAAGCGATGAGTTCTTGCCTTGTAGGTGTGTCAATGCCGTAAAAGCAAGGTCCTATAGTAGGTGGAGAGCTTATTTTGAGATGTACTTCTTTTGCACCCCCTCCTTCCCTGAGCATCTTTACTATCTTCTTGCTGGTAGTTCCCCTGACAATAGAATCATCTATGACTATCAGCCTTTTACCCTCGAGGAGTTTTCTTACAGGATTAAGTTTAATCTTAACTCCAAAATGTCTGATACTATGCTTGGGCTCTATGAACGTCCTTCCAACATAATGATTTCTTATAAGCCCAAAGTCCAGCGGGATTTTGCTTACTTCTGAAAATCCGATGGCTGCAGGAACACCTGAATCAGGGACAGGAATAACAAGATCTGCACTGACATTAGATTCTCGTGCAAGTTGCCTCCCGAATTCCTTTCTCATCTCATTAACATTCAGTCCTCCAAAAATATTGCTGTCAGGTCTTGAAAAATAGATGAACTCGAATATACAGAATGCTTTTCTGAAGTTGTTAAATATCTTCATTGATTGAAGACCTTCATTATTTATTATAAGTAATTCTCCAGGTTCAATATCTCTTATATAAGTTGCACCAATGAGGTCAAAAGCACAAGTCTCTGATGCCAGAACATAAGCACCGTTTTTCATACCAAGACTGAATGGCCTTACACCATAAGGGTCACGAACTGCAATGATTTCTTTCTCTCTTAGAATAAGCAGACTAAAAGAACCATTTACCTGAGTGACAGCATTAGCCACCCGTTCATAAAAATCATTACCCTTTGAATGTGCGATAAGATGAACTATTACTTCGCTATCTGAAGAAGATTGAAATATGGCACCTTCTTCTTCAAGTGAACTTCTGATATCTACTGCATCTACAAGGTTTCCATTATGTGCGATTGCAAGTGTCCCGAGTGAGAAATTGGCAACTATAGGCTGAACGTTTTTAAGGACACTGGTTCCAGCGGTAGAATAACGATTATGCCCTATTGCTATATTTCCGGGTAGTCTTCTTAATCTTTTCTCTGTGAATATATCAGCTACGAGCCCCATTGATTTTTCAATAAAGAGTTGTTTTCCATCAGAGGAGCAAATACCTGCTCCTTCCTGCCCGCGGTGTTGAAGTGCATAGAGTCCTAAATAGGTGATATTCGATGCCTCAGGATGTCCATATATCCCAAAGATTCCACACTCTTCATGGATATCATGAAAAAAGTGCTTTTTGTTAAAAATATTCTTCACCCCTCCTTTTTTTAAAAAGGGACTGAGGAGAGTGCACTTTTTCAAATTGCACGACTCGTGGGACATAGGTTATTTATATTTTAACATATATTGTTTTTTCAAGAACTGGGAAAATCAATCTACAAATTGCATTTTCGGGTTGACCTTATTACAATTCTATGGTAGAAAAATACATGAATGAAAATCAGAAATTGCTCGCCACTTTACCCTCTGTTGACGAAATACTGAAAAGTAATCAGGGGGTCGAATTATTAAATGCCTATCCACGGAGATATGTTATTCAAGCTATTCAGAAGGCAATTGATATAAGAAGAAAAAAAATCCTTAAGGGAGAACCTGTTGATCTCTCAGAAGAAATGTTAACCGCTGATATAGAGGTCATTGTTAAAAGACTTTCTTCATTTAGTCTTATCCCCCTTATCAACGCAACCGGTGTGGTGATTCACACAAACCTTGGCCGTTCACTCCTCTCTCGAAGTGCACTCGAAAATATCAGAATTGTTTCAGAGAGCTATTCAAACCTTGAATACGATATTGAAGAAGGTAAAAGAGGAAAGAGATACACCCATGTTAAAAGAATTCTTAAAGAGGTCACTGGAGCTGAGGATGCGCTTGTAGTTAACAATAACGCTGCGGCAGTTATGCTCTGTCTTAATACCATTGCAAAAGGTAAAGAGGTCATCGTATCACGTGGAGAACTTGTAGAGATAGGTGGCTCGTTCAGGATACCTGATGTAATGAAATCAAGTGGTGCGACACTGCATGAAGTCGGAACTACAAATAAAACACATCTTTCTGACTATGAAAAAGCTATAAATGAAAACACTGCACTTATTCTTAAAGTGCATAAATCTAATTACAGAATAATCGGGTTTTCGGGTGAAGTGCCAATTGAAGATCTTGTAGGACTTGGTCAAAGATATCATATTCCGGTTATGTTCGACCTCGGCAGTGGATGTATTCTTGATTTAAGAAATTATGGAATATACGATGAACCTGCAGTAAAAGACATTATAAAGTCAGGTGTTGATTTGACAACATTCAGTGGAGATAAGCTTCTCGGCGGGCCTCAGGGTGGTGTTATTGTTGGAAGAAAAAAATATATTGAAGAGATCCAGAAAAACCCTATAACAAGAGCTGTTCGTATAGATAAGTTAACCCTTGCCGGGTTTGAAGCAACACTAATGGGCTATGTTGATGAAGAAAAAGCTATAAAGAATATCCCGACTCTCAGGATGTTGCTTCAGAAGCCTGAACAGATAAAAGCAAGGGCTAATAAAATTGCAAAAAAGCTGAAGAAAGAAATAAATAAAGCTAAAATAAGTGTCATAGCAGATACATCGAGAGCTGGGGGTGGTTCACTTCCTGAGAAGGATTTCCCAACATATGCAGTTGCCATAAAACCTTTAGAATTAGAAATATCTGTGAATGAGCTTGAAGAGAGACTTAGAAAAGGAAATCCTCCTATCATTGCTCGCATCAGGGAAGACATACTGATACTTGATGCAAGGACAATACAGGATAAAGAAATCCCTTTTCTTGTTAAGGGAATTAAGACTGTCCTATCAGAATAACTCCAATAACCTAAATCAAGCGATAAAATTCCTCGCTCCGCTCGGAATGGCATTTACTTTTCTCTTGATTTCATAATTGATTCAGATATAATTAATTTTACGGATAGAATTTAGGAGGTTATAATATGGGGATACCGCTTAATGTATTAATAGTTGAAGATTCAGAAGAGGATGGCCTGCTAATTCTACATGAATTGAAAAACGGAGGCTATGATACCTTATATAAGAGAGTTTATACTCTTGAAGCAATGTCAAATGCACTTGATGCACAGTCCTGGGATATTATTCTATCTGATTATCAGATGCCGAATTTCAATGGGTTAAATGCCTTAACCCTTGTGAAGGAGAAAGGAATTGATATACCTTTTATTCTTGTATCAGGGGCTATTAGCGAAGAGATGGCAATAGAGGCTATGAAAGCCGGGGCACATGATTTTGTCCTGAAAAATGATCTTTCCCGTCTTGTTCCTGCTATAAAAAGAGAATTAAAAGAAGCAAAGATACGAGAGGAACGAAGACAAACAATAAAAGCGCTGAAAGAGTCTGAAAACCTATATCGTACTATTTTTGAAAATACAGGAACAGCAATGGTAATTATAAATGAAGATACAAGAATAGCACTATCTAACATAGAAGTTGAAAAGATATTTGGATATAAAAAAGATGAACTGGAAGGTAAGAAGTCCTGGACAGAGATTGTGGTAAAAGAGGATATTGACAGATTAATGGAATATCATCGTTTAAGGAGAATAAAAAGTGATCTTGCACCAAGGTCTTATGAAACAAAGATAATTGACAAGCATGGTAATATCCGAGATGTCTATGTAAATGCAACTCTGATTCCCGAGACAAAGCAGACCTTAGCATCACTTATAGATATCACAGAGAGAAAGAAAATGGAAGACGAACTGAAGAGAAGAGTGAAAGAACTTGAAGATTTTTATGAGATGGCTATAGGAAGGGAATTGAGGATGATAGAATTGAAGGAAGAGATAGAGAGACTGAAAGAGGAATTAGAAAAATATAAAAAATAATTTTGAGGTTATTTTTGATATGACTGATATGAAAAAAGGACGGATTTTAATTGTTGATGATGAACCCGAAGTTCTTAACCCTTTGAATGAATTCTTGATAAAATCAGGATACAAGGTATCAGCATTTTCATCAGTCAAAGAAGCCCTTGAAGCATTAAAAGCACACGAATTTGACCTGCTTCTGACTGACCTCATCATGCCTGAAATGACCGGTATAGATTTTCTTAAAGCTGCTTTTGAAATAGACCCTTTGCTCGTTGGAATTGTAATAACTGGAAAAGGGACGGTCAAGACTGCTGTAGAAGCAATGAAGACAGGTGCATTCGATTACATCATGAAACCTGTGGAATGGAAAATACTAATACCGGTTATATCTCGTGCATTGGAAGTTCGCTTTTTACGAGTCAGAGAAAAAAGATATCGCTCAATTGTTGAGGATCAGGTAGAGCTAATCTGTCGTTTTCTTCCCGATGGAACGGTAACATATGTGAATGAAGCTATCTGCCGTTATTTCGGGAAAAAACATGAGGAACTTATCGGACACAGTTTTATGCCTTTTATCCCGGTAGAAGATCATGAATTTGTAAAGAAACAGATATATTCTCTCAACAAGGATAATTCTGTCATAACAATCGAACACCGCGTTATAGCACCTAATGGAGAAATCCGCTGGCAAAGATGGACAAATCGTGCATTATTCGATGAGCATAGCAGGATTATCGAATACCAAGCAGTAGGTCATGATATTACAGACAGGAAGAAGATAGAGGAATCGCTCAAGCTGTCAGAAGAAAAGTATAGATTACTCATTGAAAATGCTAATGAGATAATAGTCGTTGCTCAGGACAATATGCTTAAGTTTGTTAATCCAAAAGCAATAAAAATCATGGGATTTTCAGAGCAGGAACTTATGTCCAGACCGTTCATAGATTTTATTCATCCTGATGATAAAGAGATGGTATTGAACAATCATCTTAAAAGACTCAAAGGAGAGAAGATTCCTGAAGTCTATCCTTTCAGGATTATTGACAAGAACGGAAATACTAAATGGCTTGAGATAAGTGCTGTATTGATTATATGGGAAGGAAGACCGGCAACGCTAAACTTTTTGAGTGATATAACCGAGCGTAAACTGGCTGAGGAAAAACTGAAAAATTCCTATATGCAGTTACGGTCTCTTTCTATACGACTCAGTGAAGTTGAAGAAGCTGAAAAGCAAGCACTGGCAAGTGAATTACACGATCAGATAGGACAGAATCTCACAGTATTAGGTATAAATCTAAATATTATTAAATCATTATTAGGCAATAAAGAGAATGCGGAAATTCTGTCACGGATTGATGATTCACTTGCTTTGTTAAATCAGACAAACGAACAGATACGGGATATAATGTCAAATCTAAGGCCGTCACTAATCGATGATTATGGTCTCCTGGCAGGATTACGTTGGTATAGTGAACAATTTTCAAAACGGACAGGCATAAGAGTAGAAGTAACAGGAGAAGAATTCGATCAACGACTTGCAAAAAACATCGAAACTATACTATTTCGCATTGCACAGGAAGCGCTCACTAATATAGCAAAGCATTCCAGAGCAGACAGTGTAACAATTAAATTGCAGGAGACAGATGGTATAGAACAGCTCATTATCGCCGATAATGGAGTTGGTTTTGACCCAAACGCTGTCAGGCAATCAAAGGAACCTAAATGGGGTATTATCACAATGAAAGAAAGGGTTCAGGCTATAGGAGGCAATTTCCAGATTAAGACTAAGCAAGGAGATGGTACAACACTAATCGTAGAGATAAAAAAATGAAAAATAAAACTTTGATTAAAGATTTACTATTGATAGTTGAAGATCACGATGCGTTACGTGAATCATTACAAAAGTGGTTAAGCACATTTTTCCCTGAACTTGATTTCTTAGAAGCAGGCTCAGGCGAAGATGCATTGAATCTGGTGAAAGAACATAAACCAGGTATTGTTTTAATGGATATTAAATTGCCCCAGATGAGCGGGATAGAAGCGACCAGACAGATAAAAGAGATGCTGCCGGATACCAACATTGTTATTCTTTCAATGTATGATTTCATTGACTATAAAACTGAAGCATTAGCTGCAGGAGCAAGTGCTTATGTTGCCAAAAACAGAATGTATTCTGAACTCGTCCCTATTATCAAAAAGTTTTTATCTTCATGAAGACATCTAAAAAGGCAATTAAAAACAAAAAAATTCAGCAGGAAAAAATTAAAAAGATAAAATGCTGGGAATTCTATAAATGCACAGAGAAAGAATGCCCTGCCTACAAATCAAAAAATCTCAAATGCTGGCTTTTTACAGGAACATTGTGCCGAAATGAAATCCAGGGGAAATTTATTGAAAAGATGGAGATGTGTGTAGATTGTAAGGTTTTCAAGAAAAATATGGATTCAGCAGCAATCAGAGAAAGCTGTAAGGTTTTTAATAAACAGTTAAAAAATTTTAGAGAAATTATTAATAAGAAAGAGAATAAGAGAGAAATGGAACTGGAGAACATCAGTTTAGAATTAGCAATAGGTTTGTCAGAAGTTTTTGAAGCATTGAAAAAGATTGCAAAAGGAGATCCAGCAGTAAGAATCTCTGAGGCATCAAATCTTGAACTGATTTCCATTCTTAAGCATCTAATAAATATTACAGCAGAGAACATTGGAGAAATAGTTGAACAATCTCATGAAATTGTCATTGGTATTACAGAGCTTTTCGATGTAATGCACAGGGTTTCAAAAGGAGATTTAAAATCAAGAGTAACCGGACAATCTCAAGTAGAGATTCTTGAAGCGGTTAAGAATGTAACAAACCACATGATTGAAGAAATCGATAGAGCGATTAAACAACTAAAAGCATCTGAAGAAGCAATTCGGAACTTAGAAGAAATCGAGGCATCAATACTGGATGCTATTCCACACGCAGTTATAGGGCTGAAAGAACGAAAAATATTTTTTGCGAATAAAGCAGTGGAAAAAGTATTTGGCTGGCAACCAGAAGAATTAATCGGTAAAAAAACAAAGGTATTATATAGAAATGATGATGAGTTTGAGGAAATCGGGAAAAAGTTCTATCCAGTTCTGGAAAAACAAAGAATTTTTAGTAGTGAATTTCCTTGCCGTAGAAAAGATGGAAAAGATATTTTATGTATGGTAAGCACCTCTGTGATTGGTAAAGAAATGCAAGAAAAAGGTATTGTTGTGCTTTATGAAGATATTACAAATCAAAAAATTATGCAGAAAAAACTTGAAGAAAGCGAGAAAAAATATATTGATCTTTACCAGAATGCACCAGATGGGTATCATTCATTAGGACCTGATGGAACTATTCTTGAAGTAAATGAAACATGGTTAAAAATTCTCGGTTATGATAGAGAAGAGGTTGTAGGTAAAATGAACATAAAAGACCTTCTCACAGTTGAAGGCAAGCAAATATTTCAAAGAACATTTCCTCTTCTGAAAGAGAAAGGTTTTATAGAAAATATTGACTACCATTACAAAAAAAAGGACGGGACATTAATCCCTGTCATAATCAATGCGACTGCCATATATGATGATAATGGTAAATTCTTGAAGAGTAGAACTGCCGTTAGAGACAACAGCGAAAAAAAGGCATTTGAACAAAAACTAAAATATGCAGCAGAAGAGTGGAGGGCTACTTTTGATGCAATGCCATATAGTATATTGCTACTTGATAACGACTTATCTGTTATAAGGACAAATATTAATGCTTCTTCTCTTTTCAATATGCCTTTTAAAGATATAATCGGGAAAAAGTGTTATGAGTTATTTCCCGAAAATAATGAGCTTGGAGATTTTTTGAAAAGCATTATCTTAGAGAATGATATACAAACAAAAACATTTGAATACTATGATCAAAGATCAAATAAACACCTGCTGGTTCAAAGCACGCCAATTAAATATTCGGAAATTACACCACATTTATATATACTCTCCCTGATTGATATATCAGAACTGAAAAATAAAGAAAAGAAACTTATACAAAGCCGAGATGCATTCCTGAATATGCTTAAAGAAATCGATTTTTCGTATAAAGAACTTCAGCAAATTTATAACGGTCTTATTCATGCCTTTGTAAACGCAATAGATGCAAAAAGTCCCTGGACTAAGGGTCATTCTGAACGTGTTACAAAATATGCTTTAGCAATAGCCAGAGAGATGGGAATTCATAGAAAGGATATTGAGAATCTTAGGATAGCTGCACTTCTTCATGATATAGGTAAGATAGGAACATATGATATTATTCTTGATAAGCCCGGGAGACTGACTGATGAAGAATTTGCACTTATCAGAATGCATCCCTCAAAAGGAGCTGAAATACTCAAGCCTATAACACAACTTAAGAATTTATTACCTGTAATTAAATATCATCATGAAAGACTGGACGGTAAAGGATACCCTGATGGGCTTCATGGTGATGAAATCCCTTTGCTATCAAAGATTATTTGTGTGGCTGATTCCTATGACTCTATGACATCTGAAAGACCATACAGGCCTGCCCCATCAAAAGAATATGCTATCTTAGAGTTGGAACGTTGTAGTGGCACCCAATTTGATCCTGAGGTAGTCAAGGCATTTCTAAAAATTCTGAAAAAATAAAAGAAAAAATACAGATATTGCAAAAAAGAGATTCATGTGATGACTATCTAATGGCGGGAGCGTGTGGGAATCGAACCCACCCTGCCCGTTTGTAACAGGCAACACTGGATTTGAAGTCCAGGAGGGACACCAGAACCCTATACACTCCCAAAATATAAATGTATATTAGAACAATTAAAGAATCATGTCATCAGAGAGCTTCTTCAGGATCACAGAGATAAATGATTTTATTAGTTTTCTGTCAAGGCCTCTGTCAAATGTATCGATGAATGTATCAGATAGCGCTGACCAGATTAGTTTATCATTCTTAGCATTATAAAGATTTGTTTCAAGAACAACTATTTCATCTTCAACCTTATAGCCAGGTGTTGATATACAGTCATAACAATCATGATAATATCTATACCAATCGTAGTAATATACAGGCGGATAGTAATAATAATCAGTTGTATTATCATCGGATGGATATGGTGGAGGTAGAGGCGGTGGTGGAGAAGATATTCTTTCTGGTGGATAATATGTTTCAACTCTCTTTTTATCTATGAGTCTTGTAATTATAATTCCATCTATATTTAATTCTTTAACTTTTGCCTGGATAATATCTTTATCCTGAGGGCCCTCAGATGGAAGAATGGTATAGCTTGAAATCCCTTCGACCCCTTTTGCTTGTAATTGTCTGACAAATTCATCTTCAAAAAGTCTCTTTATTGCTGGCTTGTCCGAAACTCCGATAACAAGGACTTTTCTTATTTGTTCACCCTGATAAGCCGGGTCTCTCCATACTGATGTTAAAGTCGTTGTTGCGCAGGACATCAGCGCAAAGAGGGTTATAAATACAAATACAGATAAGATTTTTCCCCCGTGTTTCATTTTTGCCTCCAGAGTTTTACTGTTAAATCTTCCTTTTTTTCAGCTTCAATCATGGATATTAGTTTAAATAATATAAAGGCATTATTTATTAAAAATACTATAAATAAAATTATAAAAAATTACAAATACAAGCTATATCAGGCTGTTATTGTTTATAATATAAGGAAAAATATGAATATCGAAAATTATTCATTTGGCAAAATAACGATTGATGGTAGACAGTATAAGTCAGATGTAATTATCTATCCGGATAAGGTCGATTCATCATGGTGGAGGAAGGAAGGCCACAAGCTTCAGATTGCTGATCTAACAGAGGTAGTCAATTCAAGACCTGAAGTGCTTATAATTGGTACAGGTTATTCAGGAGTTATGGTAGTCCCGGAAGAAACAATATCATACCTCGAATCAAAAGGCATTAAAGTATATATCGAACGAACGACAAAGGCGGTTGAATTGTTCAATAAGCTACAAAAGAATAGAAAAGTAGTGGCAGCATTACATTTGACATGCTGAAACAAATTATTTAACTCGATATATCCCCCCTTAGTCCCCTCTCATTTTTAATTCTTTTCGATAAAATATCCGCTCTTCTCAAAGGTTCAGGTATCCTAAATTCTCCTGTGCATTCGAGAACTATTTTAATTGATGTATTTAAATCAACTCTGTGCCCAGGAGAGACAAATACAGGGTTTACATTATCTCTCGTTCTGAGGACTGCTCCTTTAATCTCTCCTTTGAACATCAGAAGAGATAAATCGCCCTTTGTCTGCCCTGGTTCTTTATAGTAACCAATTAATTTAGACTTTGCACATCCTACAGAAGGCATATCAAGAAGAACTCCAATATGGGATGCAATACCCAGACCTTTAGGGTGTGCAATTCCCTGACCATCAAAGATTACTACATCAGGCTGTGTCTTTAGACTTTTAAGAACATCTATAATCGCGGGTCCTTCTCTGAATGAAAGAAACCCCGGGATATAAGGAAATATCAACTTATCAATTATGAATTTATCTTCAACTGGAAGAAGCTGTGGGAATTTAAAAACACAGGCAACACCGATAACCATATCATTAATAAAAGCTGCGTCAACTCCTGCAACGAATTCAGGCTTTTTTCTTAAGGGAGTAATTTTTACTTTATCTCTAAGTGCTATCTGTATATTTTTAGCTTCTTGAATATTTTTTGGCCAACTGAATGATTTCTGGCCGTTATAGTATTTAAATCCTTTCATTTCAGGCTGTTCGAAACTCTTTCAGAAGAAGATCAATTTTTATATAATTTGGGTCTTCTGTCTTCAAATAGATTGTTGAAAGGATTCAGTGCCTTATCTCTTGCCAGCTTATGGTCAATTTCTGCACTTAATAAGACTTCCTGATTTTCTGATGCTTTGACAAGAATTTTTCCTTCCGGTGTAACAATAAGGCTCTGCCCGATGAATTTAAGTGTCTGTCCACTTTTCCTGCTTTCTATACCGATCCTGTTTGAGGTAATTGAATAGACTCTGTTTTCAAGACATCTGATAGGCATGGCAGTCGGACAAAATGGTAAAATAAGATTCGAGGGGTGTGCTACTATATCCGCGCCTATAATTGCAAGGGTTCTCATTGATTCAGGGAAAAACCAGTCAAAACAGATCATTATGCCGATTCTTCCTATCTCCGTATCCCATACCTTAAAGCCGGTATCCCCAGGTTCAAAAAAGAGTTTTTCTTCAAAAAAGAGATGTGTTTTACGATAAACCCCTATAAACCCATCTGGCCCTGTAAAAATTGCACTGTTAAAAAATTTATCTCCTTTTTTTTCAGGTAGTCCTGCAATAATATAAAATCCTTTTTGATGTGAAAGTTGTAAAAGGCTTTCTGTTGTTACACCATCAGGTATATTCTCTGAAAGCTCTGCAACCTCATCTTTTGAAATAAACTGGTATCCTGTTGCAAAAAACTCTGGGAGAACAAGAAGATCAATGTCAGCATCTTTTGTAAATAAAAAAACCTTTTGTATATTTTTATCTTTTTTACCAAATACAGGATCAAATTGAAAAAAGCCAGCTTTCATATAAATTTATTAGTCAGTTACATCCTTTAACCACTTCAGATAATCCTCAGACCCTGCAATAATTGGAATCGCAATGATCTCTGGAACTGTATAACTATGAAGTTCTTTAACCTTTTTAACGAGTGAATCAAAAATATGCTTTTGAGTCTTTGCTATCATCAATACTTCAGAATCGTCCTGAATTTTCCCCTCCCACCTGTAAATAGAGCGAATATCTTTTATAATATTCACACAACCTGCAAGTTTATTTCCGATTAGCTCTTTCGCAATTTTCACAGCTTCATCCTGATTTGAAGCAGTTATGAAGATAAGAAGTTCATCCATCAGCACTACTCTCCATTTTGGCAAGCTTCACATAATACTCAATATCCAGCAATCTCCTTTTTATATCAACTCCTGCTGAATACCCGCCTATTGAACCGTCAGATTCTATTATACGGTGGCAGGGAAGAATTATAGGGAGGGGATTTCTGCTTAAAGACTGACCAACTGCACGTGATGCGGTTGGTTTTCCTATCTTTTCAGCAAGCCATTTGTAGGTTCTCGTTTCTCCATAGGGAATGTTTTTTAGAGCGAGCCATACCTTTCGATCAAACTCTGAACCGGTTAAAAAAGTTATCCTCTGTGTAAATTCTTCATTGCCCTGGCAAAAATATTCCTTAAGCTCTTTTTTTATTTGATATGGGGCATTAGATTTTCTCATTGATTGTTTGGGTTTCTGGAATTCAATGCCTATGAGATTTTTTCCATTAAAAATAAGATAAAGTGTACCTACAGGGCTTTCAAATTTATCGTAGTAAACATCAGTATTGCTCGACCTTTTCTTTTTCATCCTGCTCTTTAGAATACACCTCGACCCTGTCTCCGCCTTTATTAAAAGCGCGTGCAAGGGCTTTTTCGGCATTTAAAATTAGTTCTTCAGTTGTCTGCCCATCGATAAAAGTAATACCAATACTTGCTGTTAGATGTCCTTTGGGTTGTGAATCTTCAAAAACAAAGGGGTAATTTTTTATAATGGCATTAAATCTGTTGCCCATGGAAAGAGCTGCTGAAACAACTGTGTTGGGAAGTATAATTGCAAAAGAATCTGCACCATAGCGGACGACAACATCAGAACCCCTTATATTTTTTCTAAGAAGTTCAGCCACCTTTTTAAGTGCAAGATTGCTATAATACTCTCCATATTTTTTCACATAATGGTCAAAGAAATCGAGATCGAGAATAAGCAGGTTCAAAGGTAATTTATATCTCGTTGCTCTTTCCACTTCCTGTGCAAGCCTTATTTGGAAATATCTGTGGCTGAATACTCCAGTCAAGCCGTCTATCAGGCCAGCCCTTCTCGGATAGAGTATCTCAAGTTCTTTTATGTGTCCTACAAGTTCTTTTGTATCAAAGGCATATTTCTGAACAATCCTCTCTATCTTTCCAACAAGTGAAATTCTGTCCTCGACAGATATATCCCTCTCAGTTAGTATAAATATAGGGATATCCTTAGTAGAAGGATTTTCTTTTATTTCATTAACAACATCGAAACTTAATTTGTCAGGCAGACTGAAATCAAGGAGTATAACCGCAGGTCTTAATGCTGTAGCCAACTCAACGCCTCTTTTGCCATTTGATGCTGTATAAATTAAAAAGCCTTGAGGCTCAAAAACTTCTTTAATATAGTTTGTTACTTCGTCTTCTGATTCTATAATGAGAACAGAAAGAGGAAGGACCTTTTTGCCTTTAGAAACGTTTATCTCCTCAAGCTTCGAAATAAGGACGTCTTTATCTAAAGGTTTTATAAGGTAATCTGTTGCACCAAGTGCAAAAGCGAGGTCTTTATTATCAACAATAGAATGAATTATTACTGGAATATCTGAAGTTAGTGGGTCACTTTTAAGTTCCTGTAAGACCTCCCATCCGTCTTTTTTAGGTAACAGTACATCCAGTGTTATAGCAAAAGGCTGTAATTTTCTTGCCTTCTCAATCGCTTCTTCGCCGTCGAACGCATGTGCTATTTTATATCCTGCCTGAGTGAGGTGCAGGGTTAAGAGTTCTGAGGTTGAGAAATCATCTTCAACAATAAGGATAAGTGGTGCTTCTTGTTTCATCCATGGGAAGTTCAGGTTTATTGCTTCGACAGGTTGTATATCTATTGACGCAACAGGAGATGTAATAGGAATGATAAAGCTGAAATTACTGCCTTCACCAAGTCTGCTTTCAACACTGATGGTGCCTCCATGTAGTTCAACAAGTTTTTTCGTGAGCGCAAGTCCAAGTCCCACGCCGCCGAGTTTCTTAGCGAATGTTGAATTTGCCTGTCCGAACTCATCGAAGATCTTTTCTCTATCTTCAGGGCTTATCCCAATACCTGTATCCTTTACTGAAAACCTTATGAACTCGAGAGCAGCAGGTGCACCCTGTATGCGTCCATTTGTATTCTGTTCTTTCGTTACAGATACACTGATCATACCTCCCTCAGGTGTGAATTTAATCGCATTCGAAATAAGATTATAGAGGATTTGTTTCAATTTTACTCTATCAGCTGTTATTGTATTAATGTCTTCACCAATTGATAGCGTTATTTCTATAAATTTGTTTTCTGCAAGTGGATTCATAATATTAATAACCTCGTAAAGCACTTCATCAACTGGAAAAGTCTCATATATCATTTCACATTTGCCAGCTTCTATTTTGGAGATATCGAGGATATTATTTATGAGTTCAAGAAGATGTTTCCCGGACATATGAATATTTTTTATATAACGTTCCTGTGTTTCAGTAAGTTCTCCAAATGTTCTATCGAGAATTACATCTGAAAATCCGAGAATTGAATTTAACGGCGTCCTTAGTTCATGGCTCATGTTTGCTATAAATCTGCTCTTAATCTGATTTGCATATTCAAGCTGTTTGTTGATTTTTTCAAGTTCTTCGGTTCGATCAATTACCTTTTTCTCAAGATTACCTTTTAGTTCTTCCAGTTCCTTCGTTCTCTCAGTGACAGCCTTCTGCAAATCCTGCACCATGCTATTTTTATCAACAGAAACGCCAGCAAGGCCAGCTAAGATATTTAGAATAGATTGTTGTCTGTCAGTGAATCGTCTGGGTTTGAAATCATCTATATAGATTATGCCAATGACTTTTTCCCTCAGTATAATAGGACATGCATACACTGCTCGTATCTTTTCGCTAATCAATGCAGGATTATTTTTCGTGAAATCATCTTTCAAGGTATCATAAATAGATACAGGTTTTTTATTTCTTAAAATCTCATCCGTCAGACCTCCTGGCAATACAGTCCATGATTTAATTTCATTAAACTTTTTGCTGAGTCCTTTTGATGCAATTAAATTTATTGTGCCATTTTGATACAGGACTATGCTTCCTGCCGGTGCTTCTATTAACTGTAGGGCATTGTCAAGGATTTTTTGAAGGAAAAAATAATTATTATCAGATAAACCTAACCTTGAAATCAGGTTGGTAACCGCATTAAGATTCTCTATCGTTTTTTGAATCTCGATTCGTGCTTTTTTCTGTTTCTCTATGATCTCCCAGATAAGACGTGCTCCAACCCCTTCAATTACCTCTATTTTGTACCCGGAAAGTTCACGTATTTCTTTGCTGAGTTTAACATCTCCCGATATATTAATGACTATTTCAGGATTTATGGATAAAATGGATTTGATATCATCAAATACGGGAATGTCCCATTTGTTGGCAAGAATTACACCTGGTGACTCCTTATTCTTTTCGTATATTCCTACGATTTCTGCGTTAGGTTCACCACGAATTAGCGAAATTAAGGCGCTTGCCCCTATATTACCTCCTATTATTGCTAATTTAACCATCGAATCTATATCCTTTTTCAATCAAGGAATCCATCATTTCAAAAAAATACTTAAGAAGTTCTGTGTCCCATTGTCCAAGATGTTTTTCATCTTTTATTGTCTGCAGGGCTGCTTTTGGTGATTTCCTGCCACGATATGGTCGTACAGAGACCATGGCATCAAAGGTATCAACAATTGATAATATCCTCGCCATTAAGGGTATTTCCTGTCCAGCAAGTCTATCAGGAAAACCTTTTCCATCCCATCTCTCATGATGATGTCTTATTGCCGGTAGTATTTTTTTCATTGAAACAAGAGGTCTGCAAAGCTCTTCACCTAAAATTGTATGTCTTTTTATGGCTTCAACCTCTTCTACAGATAAAGGACCAGGTTTACGTAGTAGAGATTCACTCAAGCAGATCTTGCCTATATCATGAAGTATACCAGCTTTTTTAATAAGCTCTTTGTCTTTTTCGGGAAATCCAAGAAATGAAACAAATTCAACTGAGAGTTTACTGACTCTTGTTGAATGCCCCTGTGTATAAGGATCTCTTGCTTCCATAGCAACAGCAAGAGTCAAAATAATATTCTCTGAGTGGTCAAGTTCTTCCTGGAGGCTCTTTAATTTCAATAAAGATTTTATCTTTATTACAAGTTCTGTTGTATCAAAAGGTTTACTGATAAAATCATCTGCGCCTGATTCAATACCTTTTATCCGGCTTTTCTTATCAGAAAGAGCTGTTAATAATATAATGGGGAAAAATCTTTTACCAGAAATATTTTTAAGTCTGCTACATAGTTCGAAACCATCTATCCCTGGCATCATAACATCGAGCACTGCAATGTCAATCCCTTGATTTATAAATATTTCTATAGCTTCAGAAGCACCGAGTGCTGTGTAAACTTTGAATCCTTCTTTTATGAAGATAGCTTCAAGAAGTTCAAGATTGGATGAAACATCATCCACTACCAGGATAGATGGTCTCTCCTTTTCAATAAGACAAGTAAAAGAACTCATTAAAAAAATTTAACCATTAGTGGAGAAATTTGTCAAGAAAATTAAATTAAAATGATGTGTTACGTTAAATACTTAACCTTATTCTTAAAATCTTGTGATTCTCAGACCAGCATAATAACAACAACACTCATGATCGAGGTCATTAATAAAAGTTCTTTCGATTCCATCCTGAAACAGCACCTTAACAATACAAATTCCACCAGGCAGAGAAGAATGTTTTTCTTCGATAACTTCACCATCACCCCACACACTGTAACGCAGGTGTGTGACGATATCACCAACTTTCAGATATAATCTCGGTTTCATTAATATATAAATAAATAAAAAATTAACCCGAAAAATGCGTTTAAAATATAATGCAGATGTTGTGAAGAGTTAAATAAATTTTTGCGCTATATCTTTATTTTTCAGGTTAACGGATAAAATATCCGTAAATAGTATAAATAAAATGACCTACTATTGTATAGGTTTCTATTCCCCAGTCATCAGGTAATGGCCAATATGGTGCTCCATCTTTTAGCGCTTTTAAAGCAGCATCATCAAGGTTTTTATGTCCTGATGTCCTTATGATTTCTATTGATTCTAACCCACCATTTTTTTTGATGCTGAATTTTATTAGAAGATCTCCATATATTCCTTTAGCTGCAGCATCTGGAGGATAGACCCATATGCTTTCAATTCTTTCTTTTAATTTTTTATTGTAGAGTAGGAATTTATATTCTTTTGTATCAAAGGTAAAGGTTTTCTTAGTATTTTCCATTTCTTCTTTTTTTGTATCTCTCTTTGCAATATCTCCGATGATATTCTTATCAAAGAGTTTTTCCTTGCTTAGTGGTCTTGAATGTTCTTTAACCGTTTGAGATTGGTCTAAGCTATCAGCAGGTTTTTCCTTTTTTAAAGAATAAGGTGTTTCAGAAGGCCCTACCATTTTTGTAATCGGTTTTAGAATTTCAGGAGCAGGTTGTTGAAAACGATGGGACTTTTTTTCTGGTGTTACAGGAATAATTGGTGTGTATGTTAAAAGTTCATCCGGAGACACAAGCCTCGTGAAGAATTCTTCCGGCAATTTTTTTGTTTTTGTTGTAGGAATGTAAAAGATTATGGCAAGTATGATTAGAGAATGGAGAGCAAATGAATAAGCAAAGAATCTTTTTAAACTCAACTCAAAAATTTTCCAAAAAGATTGATATAACTCAGAAGGCTTCTTTTGCTTGAATCCTTATTAATCCAGAGTTTTAAGGATGCCTTCTGTATTTTGGCATCTTTATGTATTTTAAACATTCTTTCTGCTGAAGCATCGTCTTTGAGAAAGTATGATTTTAACCTGTCCATAAGAACAAATCTCTTATAGAATTTAGATTTCCATATTTTCTTATAATTTTCAACCCTACCCTCTATAATTGCTCTGGCAGCAAGCTCACCTGATTTCATTGCATAATATATACCTTCGTAAGTTAGCGGTAATACCTGGCCGGCTGAATCGCCAACAAACAAAACTTTACCAACATTGTATACATCACCTTTCCAGATAGGTATTCTGTATATCATTTCAGAGCCTTTATATTTAATACCAGTTCGTTCCTTAAATCTTTCGAAAAAAACTTTAATCTTTTTTTGTTCTAAACAGCCAGTCCCTAAAGATA
This sequence comes from Nitrospirota bacterium, assembly GCA_013388455.1. NCBI lineage: Bacteria > Pseudomonadati > Nitrospirota > Nitrospirota bacterium. The sequence goes on along the minus strand of JACAFF010000005.1, from coordinate 109,642 downwards.
TTCCATCAGCAGCAGGAAATATCCAGGAATAAAAATTAGGAGCATGAGAGGCGCTAAACCAGAACTCACAATTTTCAGTCTGTAATCCCTTTATGTGTTCAACTATTGCATACATACATAAGGGCGGTTTCATTCCGGTTGATCTTCTTACCTTTGAATTGATTCCATCTGCTGCTATCAAATATTCTGATTCAATCTGATATTGAACCCCTCCTATTGTTATTTCAGATCTGTAAGGGTTTTCTTCTTTAAGTGAAATAAATTCTCCTTCTATAACGCGTGCTCCATATTTTTCTGCCTGTTTCCGCAGGATATTGTCAAATTCACCTCTTTTAACTATAGCAAGGTTTTCACCTCCCAGAGAAATTTCAAGAGTTTCACCTTTTGGGGAGACAATCTTTATTTTCCCCACCTTTTTCTTTATTGCTGTCTCCGGGATATTGAATTCATTGAATGCAATTGCTGGCATACCTCCACCGCAAGGTTTTTGGAAAGAGAAATTCTTTTCGAGTAAAATGACTTCTAATCCATTTTCAGATAGAACCTTTGCTGTAGTAGCTCCTGCAGGACCTCCACCAACAACAAGCACCTTTGTTTTGAAGACCATACTTTTCTTAGAAACCAGGGGGAAAAGGACAATGAATTTTTGCCCTTTTTACAGTATTTTCACCATTAAGATAATGCGCTGATATTTTAAAGAAGAAATCAGAAATAGAACCAGAAATAGTTCCATCCCTGTTTTCACCCCATTGGAGAGTCTTTTCATTATTATTAATGGCAATTATTAAGTAGATGTGACCAGGTGACATGCTTTTAATATCTACTTCACTTGGTATTGGTAATCCTTTTGTGGAACCAAATTGTGTATGCGAATGGAAATCGCCAATTCGTTGAAGCTTATTAAATCGTGCAATAATAGGTTCTATTTTCTTATGATTTTTTCGATTATATATTACTCCCCTGTGTTTTCTGTTTGCTGTTTGTGCACTGAAAGCATGTTCAATGATAAATCTATCTTCAAGCTTATAACCGAGGAGAAAGCCAAGACATTCCTTTTTAAAGACCTCAGCAGAACTGAGTAAAAGGTCAATAAATGCATTTTCTGAGATATAAACACGCATAATTCTTACTCCCTGTGTTTAGGTACCCTCACTGTAAGGACAGGGCATGGCGCAAACCTGACAACATTTGCAGCAGTACTACCAAAGAGTATTCTGTCAATACCTTTTCTTCCATGAGTGCCCATGACAATGAGATCAATGTTATGTTTATTAACAAAATGTATTATTTCTTCATGTGGGATTCCTGTTATAACTATTCTTTCAATGTCAGTAAGGCTTGTCAGTCCGTCATAGCTAAATTTTTCAATCTCCTCTTTTGCCCTCAGGGTAATATCTTTATACATCTCTTCTACAGCGAGTGGAGAGACATACTGGTCTACTGCTTTAGATATATCGTAAACCACATGAAGTATGTAAACCCTTGATCCGTAGCGTTTAGCTATATCAACAGCATACAGCAAAGCCTGGCTTGAACATTCAGAAAAGTCTGTAGGGAAAAGGATACTTTTTATTTCTATCATTCAGCCTCCCTTAGATATTTTGCCGACTCTTCTGGTGATGTAGCCAGAATATAGAATCCTGAACCCCATTCAAAACCACTTGTTCGCAAAATGCGGGGTATTATTTCCAAATGCCAGTGATAATCCTCTCCAAGTGTATGCCAGTGATTTCTTCTTGGCACCATATTGGGAGCAGTATGAATAAAATAGTTAAACGGTGGTTCATTAAATACTTTTCTTAATTTTTTCAGTATACTTGTCAGCATAACTGCCATATCTTCTATCTCTTCATGCGATATTTCCTGGAACGAACAACTATGTCTTTTGGGAATTATCCAGGATTCAAAAGGGAATTGGGCAGCATAAGGACAAAAGGCTAAGAAACTCCGATTCTCAAGAATTACTCTTTCTCCGACCCGCAATTCTTCCCTGATGATATCACAGAATATACATCTTTCTTTATATGCAAAATATTGTTTTGCATTATCGAGTTCATCTTTTACAGTCTTTGGTATAACAGGGGTTGCCATTAAATAAGATACTGGGTGTGAAAAAACTTCCCCTGCTTCCTTACCTGAGTTCTTATAAATCAGTATGTATCTCATTCTTGGATCTTTTTCAAGGTCTGCTATTCTGTCTCTATAAAGTGTAATAACTCTTTTCATTTGCTCAGGACCCATATCTTCAGGTCTCAGGGTATGTTCAGGAGATTCAACAAAAATCTCATTAGCACCAATACTGTTCATCCTATCGTAAATGCCTACACCTTTCCTCCCTAAGTCACCCTCTATCTGAAATAATGGTTTAAAACTTGGTAGAACCCTTACCCACCAGCCAGAAGTATTTGGAGATGTTCCTGGTATTCGAATAGATGTAATCTCTGCCGGTGTTTCACGCTCCCTATCAGGACAGAGAAGACATCTTTGATTTTCTTCATGTTTGCTGGCAGGAGTAAAATTATAATCTCCTGGAGCTTTTGATTCAGAAAGAACAGCTACCCATCTCCCTAGCAGGATATCTCTTCTGAGTTCATGCATATTTGTTTCTTAAATATATAATCCTTAAACCCTGGAGGGTAAGATGAGGCATTAAATAAGCATCTTTTTTAAAAAATTTAGCAAGAATATTGCTATACCCTCCTGTCAGGATAATTTTAAGCTTTGAACCAATTTCTTTTTCTATCTCATTCAAAATCCTGTCCACAGCACCTGCTGTGCCAAAGAAAATTCCTGATTGAATACATTTATCAGTATCACTCCCCAGTGCTGAAATAGATTGTTCTATCAGGGAAACTTCAGATAATTGAGCGGTTCCTTTACTAAGAGATTCATTCATTAATCTGATCCCAGGCAATATAGCACCTCCAAGAAAAACAGCATTATTCCCGACAACACTGATCGTTGTTGCTGTACCAAAATCAACAACAGCAACAGCACAATGACAGGTTTCGTATGCTGCAACAGCATTTGCAATCCTGTCTGAACCAAGCTTTTCAGGATTCCGTATATTGAATGTTAGACCTGTTTTAATTTTATCACTCACTATTAATGGTTCCATTGAAAGTAAGTCCATAAGGGTTCTTCCCATGACCCCGGTATGCTCTGGAACAACAGAAGATATTATAACGCCTTCGGGTCTTTTGTCTATATTTTTTTCATTCATCACTTTATTTATTATTGAGCTATATTCTCTGGCATTCATTATTGGCCAGGTATTTATCTGCTTTATAAAAAGTTCGGAATCTACAAAAAAACCTATATTTATCGAGGAGTTACCAATATCTATGGCAAGCAATACCATCTTAAAATTCTCCATGAGGATTAAATGTTAGAATGCTGAAACCACTAAATAAAGAATACTGAAAATATAGACTTTTTACTTCTATATTAATATTTTAGTTATGGATTTAGATCTATAAAAATAGAAAATATTTATAATAAAAATAGTAATTATCAATTGAATGATTTATCATCAAATCTTAAAATTGTCAAATCTCCAGAACTTATTCTCTTCAACTGTCCTGATTCGAGCCTTAAAAGCAACCTTCCTTTCTCATCTATAGATTCAGCAATCCCCTTTAAAATCTTTTTGTTAACAGTAACAATAACTTCTGTTCCTAAGAAAAAAGAGAACTGTTTCCATTCGGAGAGAATCGGCATACCACCAGCTTCTTGAAGGACCTGATACCATGTATCAATTTCATTTAAAACCCCGGCAATTATATCTGTCCTTGAATATGCACGGCCAGTTTCATATTTTAATGAAGTGGCTATTTTTCTTAAATTTAGAGGAAATTCTTTCATATCTATATTAATATTTATTCCAATCCCTACAATTGCATTTAGAATTTTTCCTTTTTCTATTTTTATCTCTGTGAGAATCCCTCCTACTTTTTTATTAGAGATCATAAGGTCATTTGGCCATTTTATAAAAACTTTAAGACCTGTGAGATTTTTGAGTGCTTTTGCACATGCTACAGCAGACATAAGGGTCAATAGTGTTGCATCCTGAGTATCTAAACGTGGTTTCAGAATAATACTCATGTAAATATTACTTTTTGAAGGTGATACCCATAACCTGCCAAGCCTACCTTTTCCCTTTTTCTGGCTATCAGCAATAATCACAGTCCCTTCTTCAGCATTATCTGCCAAGTCTGCTGCTAAAGTGTTTGTTGAGTCGACTGTCTGATAAAATAGAATTTTTTTGCCAATGCAGCCTTTGATCATTGATCTGAGCTTTTTTATTGATATATCGTATAACTCAGAAACAATTCCATTTTTATCCATACGAGATGAATTTAATAAAGTGGTAAGCACTTAAGAAGTGCTATTCTTCCTGAAGAATTATTACCTCTATCTTGCCTTTAAGGCCGTTAGCAAATTTCTTAGCATCATCCTTTGTGCCTACAATCGAATCATAATGCATTGGTATCGCCACTTTCGGCTTTATGTCAAGGGCAGCCTTAACAGCCTCTTCAGCAGTCATAACATAAGTTCCTGACACAGGAAGAAGAGCTATATCTGCTTTAATAGTCTTCATTTCAGGGATATAGTCAGTATCTCCGGCTATATAAATCCTCTGTCCTTTTGAAGTAAAAATATATCCAACCCAGCCTTTATCTTTTGTATGAAATTTTTTATTCGTGTTGTAAGCGGGGACTACCTCGATATCAACACCTTCTACTGTTATCTTATCGCCAGGTTTGACTATTTTTATCTTCCCTGACAACTTCTTAGCACAGTCTGCAGTTGTTACAATAAATGTGTTGGGGCCTTGAAGCTTTGCAACATCTTCAGGAGAACAGTGGTCAAAATGTTCATGGGTTATAAGAATGATGTCCGCTATGTCTCTCTTTTTAACTTTAAAAGGGTCTGTATAAATGACTTTTTCCCCGGTAATCTTGAAAGTATCATGCCCAAGCCAGTGTATATCTTTTGTCATTGTTTTTACCTCCCTAATTTCTGCCCTGCTCGAATATGGCAGAATATTGAAAATAAGGGTGAAAATAACTCCCAGAACAAACATTTCCGTTTTCTTAGTCGTAGTGAATTATATCATAAATACATATTTGTTAAAAATAGATGTTTCAATCCAGAAGAAAGCAAAGTTATTTTAAACAGCCATGTCATATATTATTTCTTCAAGTATTTATTTTGAATAACTTTGATTGCTATAATAACTTAAATTTATTCCAAGTAGACCAATGGGAAAGGTCATTGCCATAGCTAATCAAAAAGGAGGGGTAGGAAAAACTACTACTGCAATAAATCTCGCTGCATCCCTTGCTCTTGCTGAAAAAGATATACTTATTATTGATACTGACCCACAGGGAAATTCTACAACAGGGCTGGGGATTTCAAGGGAGACCATCGAGAAAAGTCTATATGATGTATATGCTGGAAAATGCAGAATTCTTGATGCTATAAATTCAACTCAAATAGAACATCTCAATATACTTCCATCTACAATAGATTTATTAGGTGTTGAGGTCGAGCTAGTTGGGAAAGAAAGGCGTGAAAGTATTTTGTCATCTGAAATAACTAAAATTAAAGAAAAATATCGTTATATATTGATTGATTGCCCTCCTTCATTGGGAATCCTTACTTTAAATGCACTTGTTGCTGCCGACTCATTAATAATACCTGTCCAGTGCGAATATTATGCACTTGAAGGATTGGGGCTTTTAATAAACACTTTGCGGCGTGTAAGGGCATCCTTTAATCCTGATCTTGAGATTGAGGGAATTTTGCTGACTATGTTTGATGCAAGAAATAATCTGTCACACGAAGTAGCTGAAGAAGTAAGAAAACATTTTGGTGATAAAGTTTATAATACCGTAATTCCGAGAAATGTAACACTCGGAGAAGCCCCTAGTCACGGGAAGCCAGCAATTCTGTATGATATTAAGTCAAAAGGAGCACAGACTTATTTAGCCCTCGCAAAGGAGGTTCTTAGTGAAAACGGCATTAGGTAAGGGCATTGAGGCATTGATACCCGAAAAAGGGGAAGAGGTCTCGTATATCGATATTGAACGTATTTTCCCTGGTGAACAACAGCCGAGAAAGACATTCAAAGATGAATCACTCAAAGAACTTGCTGCATCAATAAATGAAAAGGGGGTTTTACAGCCTATTATTGTTACTCGGGTGGGCGATGGCACATTCCGATTGATTACAGGAGAACGAAGGTGGCGTGCTGCATCTCTTGCAGGTTTAAAAAAGATTCCTGCCCTGATAAAAAATTTTGCCTCCAGAGATTCACTCGAAATAGCACTTATTGAAAATATCCAGCGTGAGGATTTAAACCCCATGGAGACTGCTGAAGCTTTTAATAAATTGCTAACAGATTTTCAACTTACTCAGGAGGAACTTTCCCAAAGGGTTGGCAAAGACAGGGCAACAATAGCAAATTATCTGAGACTTTTAAAGTTACCTGATGAGGTCAAATATCTTGTCTATGATGGTGCTTTAAGCATAGGACATGCAAAGGCATTGTTGACAATCGATAGCAAGAATACACAGATAGAGGCAGCGAGAAAGATTGTCAGGAAAGGGCTGAGTGTCCGAGAGGCTGAGAAGTTATCCAAAACAATAGTAAAGCCGAAAAGGAAACGTTTATCAATAGATCCGCAGATCGCCTCACTGGAAGAAAAATTGATAAAGAGTCTCGGGACGAAGGTCAGAATAATCAACAGGGGGAAGAAGGGAAAGATAGAGATAGAATATTATTCCCTCGAGGAGCTTGATAGGCTTCTGGAGATTTTACTAGTATAGATAGACTTGAGAGAATTTAACCACCTGTGTTTTTATTTTATTAGTTAGTTTTTATGGCGGAGGTTTGTCATGCCTATTTATGAATTCTATTGTTCTGAGTGCAATACTATTTTCAATTTCTTCTCAAGACGCGTAAATACAGAAAAAAGACCTTTCTGCCCCAAGTGTAGCAGAGGCCCTATAGAGCGTGTTATATCTAAGTTTGCTGTCATGCGAGGGGCAAAAGAAAAAGACAATTCATGTATACCCGAGCTAAATGAATCAAAGCTGGAAAATGCCATGTCAATGATAGAGAGGGAGGCTAATACCCTTAAAGAAGACAATCCCAAACAAGCTGCTAAGCTCATGAGGAAGCTATGTGATATATCAGGGCTGAACTTAGGCTCTGGGATGGAAGAGGCATTGAGACGAATGGAAGCTGGTGAAGACCCTGACAAAATAGAACAGGATATGGGTGATATATTGAATGAGGAAGAACCTTTTAAACTTTCGCAAAAAACGCTCCATAAATTAAGAAAAAAGCCTGTTGAGCGCGATGAAACTCTATACTATTTATAATCTTTTAAGGGACCTTTGATGAAACTCACTTGGGCAGATTATTCTTTTGACTTCTCTCAGAAAACTTATATTATGGGAATACTGAACGTAACTCCTGACTCCTTTTCAGATGGCGGACAATTCTTTGATAAAAGCTCTGCTATCAAAAGGGCTTTACAGATGGTCAAAGAAGGTGCTGATATAATTGATATCGGCGGTGAATCTACAAGGCCAGGCTCTGATCCAGTTCCATTGGAAGAGGAATTGCAAAGAACAATACCTCTGATTGAAGTGCTTATCAAAGAAAGCAATATTCCGATATCAATTGATACATACAAGTCTGAAGTCGCAAAAAGGGCTCTTGATGCAGGTGCTTCTATGGTAAATGATATAAGCGGTTTAAGGTTTGATCCGCTCATGAAATCTGTTGTAGCTCAATATAAAGTCCCTGTGGTAATTATGCATATCAAGGGCAAACCTAAAGATATGCAGAAAGATACTGTATATGAAGATTTATTGTCAGAGATCATAACTTACTTGAAGAATAGTATAGATATAGCAATCAAAGCAGGCATTTCAGAAGATAAGATAATCATCGACCCAGGTATCGGCTTTGGGAAGACATTTGAGCACAATCTGGAAATAATACATAATCTTCAGGAATTTACTGTTTTAAAAAAACCTATACTTATCGGCCCATCAAGAAAGGCATTCATCGGAAAGATTCTTGGAGATGCACCACCTGGAGAAAGACTTGAGGGAACTGCTGCAGCGGTAGCAATTTCAATCATGAATGGTGCAAATATTATCCGTGTGCATGATGTCAAAGAGATGGCAAGGGTTGCAAAAATGTCCGATGCAATAAAATTAATGAAAATTCAATAGCCCATTCCAAACACCCTCTTAAAAATATAATCTACATATTTAAGGTAATATTTAAGATCGAAAATTTTATCAATATCTTTTGTTGTAAGATATTTCTTAATCTCCTTATCTTTTAATAGCAATTTCTTGAAAGCAATGCCCTTTTTCCAGCTCAACATTGCTTTTTTTTGAACAATCTCGTATGCATCCTCACGTTTAAGACCCTTATCAATAAGTGCAAGCATAACACGCTGTGAGTTATATAGCCCATAGCTCTTCTCCAGGTTATATCTCATTCTCTTTGGATAAACACGGAGTTTTTCAACAATTCCTTTTAATCTATCGAGCATGTAATCAACGAGTATTGTGCTATCAGGAATGATTATTCGTTCAACAGAAGAGTGTGATATGTCTCTTTCATGCCACAAAGCAATATTCTCAAGACTTGCAAGGGCATTTGTCCTTATAATTCGTGCAAGACCTGTAAGATTTTCACATCCAACAGGATTCCTCTTGTGTGGCATAGCAGAGGAACCCTTTTGTCCTGCCATAAAAGGTTCTTCTGCCTCGAGAACCTCTGTTCTTTGAAGATGTCTTATTTCAACCGCTATTTTTTCTATAGAAGCTGCTATCAAAGCAAGTGTAGTAAGATATTCAGCATGTCTGTCTCTCTGAACTACCTGTGTTGCAACAGGTTCGGGTTTAAGGCCAAGCTTCTTGCAAACTTTTTCTTCGACTTCAGGCGGAATATTGGAGAATGTGCCAACAGCACCTGATAATTTACCAATACTTATAATATCTCTGGCATGTTTCATCCTCAAGAGGTTTCTTTTCATATCTTCATACCAGAGTGCACACTTTAGGCCGAAGGTTATTGGTTCGGCATGAACACCATGACTTCTACCTATCATCGGAATTTCTTTATATTTATAAGCCTGTTTTTTAAGTATTTCCATCAACTCTTTGATATCAGTAGTAATAATATCAGCAGCAGTTTTCATCTGTAATGCCAATGCTGTATCGAGGATATCAGATGATGTTAATCCTTTATGAATAAATCTCGACTCGGGCCCAATATGATGCGCTACTGAAGTGAGAAATGCTATCACATCATGCTTCACAACCTTTTCTATATCATCAATTTCTTTGATATCAAAAGTTGCCTTTTTCTTTATGACTTTCAATGCATCTAAAGGGATATCACCAATTTCTGCCCATGCCTCACAGACAGCAATCTCAACATCGAGCCATTTCTGATATTTGGTCTCGATTTTCCATAATTTCCCCATTTCCGGACGTGTATATCTTGCTATCATAAATTCTATTCTCCTTAAAAGTTCCTCTATTTTACCAGAGCATTATCAGAAATTCCTCTGGAAATTGCTTTAAGTACACCTTTAACAGATGATTTCACGAATATTTTTATTCATTGAACATATATCTGCATCATTTGGGTTTAACTTGACAGTATAAAACTTAAAATTGTAACTTAAAAAACGTGGGCAGTTAGCTCAGTCGGTAGAGCAGAGGCCTGAAAAGCCTCGTGTCCGCAGTTCGATTCTGCGACTGCCCACCATAATCTACTTTGAAGAATCTTCTTTTGCAGATAGCAAGCCTTCTTTGAGTATCAGGATAAAAATCACAGTAAAGCCTATAAGTATTCCGAGTAGATTAATAAGTTTGAGCACAGCAAGTATTATAAGAATACAGGTAAGGATAAACAGTCTGACAATACTGAGAAAAATAATCTTCCCGCTTGGTTTATACGGTCCAAAGAATTTTTCCAGTCCCCATGAAAGACCTTTTAGATTCGCAAAACCGAGTAAACCACCGATAAGTATGCTTATTGGAAGCTTTTTCCATTCTATAATTGCAGAAACAATAGCAAGGGGTAACAGGATGATAATCCCCTGCTTATAAATTCTTTTTATCAGATTCATTCCCAGATTTTTTTGCCAATCTTGCTAATTCTCTATAACCAGCAATAATTCCAAAAAGAGTGAAAATACAAAGAAGCCATGGATATGTTTTAAAATTAAACCATCTCTCCATCAGATAATCAAGTCCGTATCCCATCATTCCGCCAACAACTGTAGAAAATACGAAATAAAGACCGACTGTGCTTGCTCTGAAAAGCTGATTGAGGATTGTTTTATCAAGCATAAAAATCCTTTTTTAAATTTTAACATATCAGAGTGATAAATGTTTGGAAATGATTATTTGATCTCTAAAAAAGTCTCGTAAGCTGCCTTTATTGTTTTCTCGATGTCATTTTCTGTATGTGCTAATGATAGAAACCCTGCTTCAAACTGAGAAGGCGCTATATAAATTCCCCTCTGTAACATGCCCGAAAAGAATTTCGAAAATAGAACTGTATCAGATGTCTTTGCAGTCTTGTAATCAATAACATCTTTATTGGTAAAATAATTGCAGAACATTGTCCCAGCCCTGTAAAACTGTGTCTTTATACCAGCAGCCCTCGAAGCATCAACAAGACCTTTTTCAAGATTCTCGGCAGTCTTTTCGAGTTTCTCATAAACATCTTTTCTTGAAAGGATCTTGAGAGTTTCTATCCCTGCTGTCATAGCAATTGGATTACCTGATAATGTCCCAGCCTGATAAACTGGCCCTTCAGGTGATACCATAGACATTATATCTTTTTTCCCTCCATAAGCACCTACGGGAAGACCACCACCAATAACTTTGCCAAGACAAGTCATATCTGGACTTATACCATAATATGCCTGCGCACCTCCATAGGAAACCCTGAAGCCTGTCATTACTTCATCAAATATTAAAACAATACCGTACTGTTCAGAAAGTTTTCTTAATGATTCAAGAAAGCCCTTTTTTGGTAAAACACAGCCTATATTTCCTGCAACTGGCTCTACAATTATACATGCTATAGATCTCCAATTGTTTCTTATTGTGTGTTTTAATGATATTAAATCATTAAATGGAAGTGTTATAGTGTCTCTTGCATAGGATTTTGGTACACCAGGGCTGTCAGGGACGCCAAAGGTAGTTGCTCCAGAACCAGCTTTAACAAGGAGACAATCAGCATGGCCATGATAAGCTCCTTCAAATTTTATAATCTTATCTCTTCCTGTAAATCCACGCGCAACCCTTATAGCGCTCATAGTAGCCTCTGTGCCGGAATTAACCATTCTTACTTTATCCATTGATGGATAGGCTTTTAAAATAAGCTCTGCAAGCTGAACTTCGAGTGCTGTAGGCGCTCCGTAACTTGTCCCATTTTCAATAGCTTTTTTAAGTGCAGTTACAACTTTTGGATGTGCATGCCCAAGTATTAGAGGTCCCCAGGAAAGAACATAATCAATATATACATTGCCATCTACATCGAAAATCTTAGAGCCTTTCGCCTTATTAATAAATAAGGGATTACCACCGACAGCTTTAAAAGCCCGAACTGGACTATTAACTCCTCCTGGTATGAATCTACAAGCTTTTTGAAATAACTTTTTTGAATTTTCTATACTCATATCATGAAAAAACTATGTTACTCTATCATAAAAATTTTTATGTGTCAAAAAGAAACCCTCTTATGCTATAAAAGTAAAATCTCAGTTGGAGGAGGAAACAATGAAAAAATTTTTCGTAGTCATGATGTCGGTTTTTCTATTTTATGCTTTTTTGTCCTGCGCACAGAAGGAAGAAAAAAAAGGTCCTTATCTTGCGAAGGTTGGTAATGTAAAAATAACACAGGCTGATCTGGATAGAGAGCTTAAGAGCATTCCTGAGTTTGCTCAAAAACTTTTTGAGGGTGCTAATGGAAAAGAGAGGTTTCTTGATGAAATCATCAAGAAAGAACTTCTTTATCAGGAGGCTTTAAAGAAAGGATTTGATAAGAATGAAGAATTTAAGAAAAAAGTCGAGGATTTTAAAAAGATTACCTTAATAAGCCTTTTACTTGAAAAAGAGATAGATGCAAAGGCAGAGATTACTGATCAGGATGTTAAAGATTACTATGAAAAAAATAAAAATGAATTTGCACAAATAAGTCAGATAAGAGCAAGGCATATTCTCGTAAAAACAGAAGATGAAGCGAAGAAGATACTTGAGAGGATTAAAAAAGGAGAGGACTTTGCAAAGATTGCACAGACCACTTCAATTGATACCGGCACTGCAAAGAATGGAGGAGACCTCGGGTATTTTTCTCCTGGGCAGCTTGTTCCTGAATTTGAGGAAGCTGCTGCAAGATTAAAAACTGGGGAAATCAGCCAACCTGTAAAGACAAAGTTCGGATTCCATATTATCGAAGTAATCGATAAGAAGATGGGCAAGCCAGTTGAATTTGAACGAGTTAAAAACCTTATCTTTCAGCGCCTCTCTGCAGCAAAACAGAAAGAGGCTTTTGATACATATATCGAAAACCTGAAAAAGAACTATAAAGTTGAGATAAATAAAGATGCACTTAATCAAATCTCAGGTGAAACAGAACAGAAAAAAGAGGTGCCGGAAAAACAAGGACCAGAAGGAAAACCAGATGAACAGACAACAAAAAAGAAAAAGGATTAATGTGCGATGAGACTCTGAATCAATGAAACAATTTGAAGTTCTCGATATTTCTGGTGACATAGGTCTGAAGGCTTTTGGTAAGAGCCTTAAAGAAGCATTTATTAATGTTGCTTCTGGCATGTATAGTCTCATTACAAAGCTTGATGCAATAGAAAAAAAGAAAACTATCAATATCTCATTAGAAAAACATTCACTCGATGCATTACTCGTTTCATGGCTGAATGAACTAATTTTCTATTTTGACGCTTATGGATTTATAGGTAAAAAGATTGTCATTGAAGAAGCGAGTTTCAACACAGAGGAATTCAAGCTTAAAGCTAAAATCTCTGGTGAGGAAATTGACCCTGAGCGCCATGAAAGAAAACTACTTATTAAGGCAGCAACATATCACAGACTGAGAATCGAAAAAAGAAACAATTTCTGGGAGATTGATGTTATATTTGATATATAGGAATAATATTTTCCAAATTAAAGGCAGATAATAACTAATGTTAAGCGACAAAATCAGAAGAATTGATGATACAAAAATAGAAATTCCAGTTGATTATAAAGAAGGAATGCGTGTTAATGGAATAATCTATGTTGATAAAATTTTAGAAAATGAACTGGAATTTCAGTCAATAGATCAGGTAGCGAATGTAGCGACATTACCAGGAATTATTCGCTCATCTATGGCCATGCCTGATGTGCATACAGGATATGGATTTGCTATTGGAGGCGTAGCTGCATTTGATTTAAAGGAAGGGATCGTTTCCCCTGGTGGTGTAGGATATGACATAAACTGTGGTGTTCGTCTTTTGAAAAGCAATCTGATGAAAAACGAGGTTATTCCTAAAATACATGACTTAGTTAATATCCTATACAATGAGATACCAACAGGAGTAGGGTCAAAAGGAAAAATACGCCTTAACCCTGAAGATGAGAAACAAATATTAATAAAAGGGGCACGATGGACTGTAGAACAAGGCTTTGGTGATAAAGATGATCTTGAAAAAACAGAGTCAGGTGGCTGCATGGAAGGTGCAGACCCGTCTATAATAAGCAATAAGGCATATGAGCGAGGAAGGTCACAACAGGGGACTCTCGGTTCCGGCAACCATTTTCTTGAAGTTCAATATGTTGATGAAATCTACGATGAAAAAGCAGCAAACATTATGGGTCTCTTCAAAGACCAGATTACAGTAATGATTCATACTGGTTCGCGTGGATTCGGGCATCAGGTCTGTAGTGATTTCCTCGAAGTAATGGAAAGGGCTGCAAATAAATATAAGATCGCACTGCCTGATAAAGAACTTGCATGTGCACCATATAACACCAAAGAGGCACAGGAATATCTTTCTGCTATGCGTGCAGCAGCAAACTATGCATGGGCTAATAGACAGTGTATTATGCATTGGACACGCGAGACATTTTTAAAAGTATTCGGTATCTCTCCCAAAAATCTTGGCATGAGCCTTATTTACGACGTTGCACACAATATAGCTAAAATCGAAGAGCATGAAGTTAATGGAAAAAATTTGAAGCTAATAGTACATCGAAAAGGCGCAACAAGGGCATTCCCACCTCAGCATCCCGAACTCCCTATAATTTATAGACCAATCGGTCAGCCTGTATTGATTCCGGGAGATATGGGAAGGGTATCATTTGTACTTCTTGGGACTGAAAAATCCATGAAAGAAACTTTTGGCTCTACATGTCATGGTTCTGGCAGATTGCTATCCAGACATCAAGCTATCAAGAAAGCAAAGGGGCGTTCTATAAAAAGAGAAATGGAAGACAAAGGAATAGTTGTCAGATCTGCAGGACGTGAAACCCTTGCAGAGGAAATGTCTGATGCATATAAAGATATATCGAATGTTGTAGATGTTGTTCATAAAGCAGGTATTTCAAAGAAAGTTGCAAGATTGAAACCAATCGGGGTGATAAAAGGATAATAATTTTATTTCAATAATAGATATTTAATAATTGCTGCACAGAAAATAATTAAACAGCCTGGCAATATCTTTTTATACATTCCCCATAAGTCAGCCTTGAAATATTCCCTCGTCAGTATTAGACAAACATGGACAGGCGACAGAAGAACCCCTATGAAACCAGAAGCAAATGCGAACGATATTATCCCTGTTGAATAACTTCCAGTAAGGCTTGCTATAAAAGGGAAAGTGCTTCCCACAAAGCCAACTGTAATTCCTGTTAACAGTCCGGTAATAAATGGCAGGATGAAAAGAATAGGGAATAGAGGAATTCCCTCCTTAATAAAGAATTCACTAAGGTTTTTTACTGCACCTGAACTTTCCATTGCCTCTTTGAAAAGCATGACACCAAGTATTAATATTATTACATCAGGAGAAAAACCATGTTTCAATGCCTTGATGACATATTTAAGTTTATATTTAAAGAAAACGAGTAAAAATATGACTACAGCAGATAATGCATAATGCAATTCTATATGCAATACCGCTACAAGGAGAAGCACGCTGAGAATCGGCACAAAACTCCATAGACCTTTCTTTGAAAGGTTCTTTTCGATATCTATATCTATATTTCCTTTGATATTTCGCATGCTTAAGAAAAAGCCTGTTATTAAAATAAGTATCGCAAAAGTAATATTCACTGAAATAAGATTATGAAGTTCTATTTTTGATAGAGCAGAAGCAAGGAGAATTCCTGGATATAAAGGCAATATAAATTCCCAAGGATGTCTGTACCAGTAATTGATAAAACCTTTTTCTTCCGGGCTTATATTTAAGTCTTTTGTAGTTTCTGCTACCATTGGTGCTGAAAAATATGCACCTCCTACAGAAGGGATAATACCTATAAGCAAAGGCATTGATATTATTACGAGTTTTTTGTTCCGGATGAGTGCCTTCACAGAGTTCATCATCTCATTAAGTATGGCATGTTCACGTAATATCATCTCAAAAACTCTGATAAAAGATAAGGCAAGGACGAGTTTAATTGTCACCGGATTCATGACTGTATCTTTACATGTTTCCCCTATAAAACTCAGAGACATCTGATAAAGCATAAATAAAGCAGATGCAGCAATGAGCATGACAAAACCTATGTTAAGTTTTTTTTTCAGTAAGAATACTATCAGCAGGAAAATGAGAAAGATTTTTATTAAATCAGGCATTCAACATTGTATCACATTTCATTAATTTTAGAGCTAAAGTAAACTATATAATTGCAACATATAATCTACACTAATGTAGTAAAAAAACAACATAAAATAACGCTATAAATATTGAATAAAATGGTTCGGTTCTTTTTCAAGATTAATTTTTATAACAATTTTGATATATTTAAAATTTTCTTATAATTGGCCTTGTTTTTGCTTTAATTAATTCTTCAGCTTGACAAAAATAGTTAAGAATGATATAAATTTTGCAGAAAAATTCTTGACAAAATTGATTAACTAATGATATAAAGTTGTCATATTTTAAGGAGATATTGAGAGTATTTGTTTAAATGGAAGGTCTCCATTGGAGGCTAATACTTATTGAAGAGGAGGTGATAAATTAAGAATTTAAAAATATAGAATCATGGAGGACCGTCATTGGCGGTCAGATTAAGAAATTTTGTAAAAACTTTGTAACAAGGAGGGTTAGCAAGTGAAAAAATATTTGGCGATACTTTCAGCCATAATTTTTGTTTTATGTTTTTCAATTGCCGCCTATGCCATGGATGCACCAGAAATAACACTTGGCGGAAAGATAATTACAAAAGGCTGGTATATTAAGAATGCTGATCCAGCCAATGACTTTATGCCAGTTGATACAGATTCTGAGGCATTCTGGCATTCAAATGTAAACCTTACTGTTGATGCAAAAGTTGATGACAACGTGCGTGGTATGGTTGAGATTGAAACAGCTTCTGGAACCAGCAGAAATAGCGGACTCTGGTACTGGGGTAATTACGATACTAAACCAGATACACATCTCCGCATAAGACAGGCATGGATACAATACATTGGTTCAGGCTTGTTTGGTGTTCCAGCAGGATTAAAGATTGGTCATATGCCAATCTCGCTTGGAGAGAAAATATTCTTGAATAATGAAAGATTCGGAAATGATGCACTTCTGGTGTGGATTGACCCTGTTAAAGAACTTCATCTGGCAGCAGGTGTAACAAAGCTAAATGAAGGTGATATTTACAATCATTTTGACGACCTTGATGGATATGTTTTGATCGGCACATACAAACTTAGCCAAGATATCACATTCGGTATTAATTATTTATGGGCTCATAGTGATGGCAATTGTCCTTCAACATCGGCCGTAAATAATTTGGATTCACTCGACTTCCATAATGTAGGTCTTCACGCAAATGGTAAAGTTGCAGGACTATCCTTTGCAACAGAACTTGACTATCAGTTCGGTGAAATAGAAAATTATAATTTTTCTGGCAGTGATGTAGACCCAAAAGGATGGGCAATCTTTGCAAAATTAGGATATACAATTGATCCTGTGACTATTAGAGGAGCTTTTGCTATGGGTAGCGGTGATGATGATGCCGACGATAACGACTGTGAAGAATTCCAGACCCTTCAGGGCCCTGACTATGGACCAACAGCAAGGCTTGTGCATTATACACAGATTTATGAGCGCACAGTTCGTACAGCCTCATGGAATGCAGTAATGACAACAGAATCAGGTGGTAATGCAAGAAACACCAGTATTGCAAACACTACATACATCAACCTCGGGGTTGATGTATCACCAATGAAGGACCTCAGCTTATCACTCGATGGTTACTACCTCTGGGCAACAGAGACCGGAGCATGGGAAGATACAGTTGGTGATGACGTTGACAGCACTGTTGGATGGGAAGTTGATGCAAAGCTTAATTACAAACTTGCAAAGAACCTCAGCTATTTTGTAGAAGCAGGGTATTTCGATTCAGGCGAGTTCTACCATGATGCTTTTGGTGTTGACGAAGAACAAGTAACACAGTTAATTCATGGACTGGCACTCTCATTTTAATAAATAATATACTGAAGCAAAAAAAGCGGGTCTTTTATGAGACCCGCTTTTTTATTGAGCAACGAAAGCTCTTCCTGTTAAAATATATTTAAATATTCAATTCTATTAACCTTATTTTATAAAAAGGCGTATGGACATCAAAGCCTATATAAAATAAATTCAATGTTTTAAGTTATCGATCTATGTTAAATAAAATAATGCATGCATTATTAGGGTTAAGGAAGTGGATTTTTCATGAAGTACACCAAAATATTCAGCGAGATTAAGACAAAAAAGATACTCGTTATTGGAGATCTGATTCTCGATCGCTATATCTGGGGAAAGGTGAATAGAATTTCCCCGGAAGCGCCTGTTCCTGTTGTTGAGGTCAGCCATGAGAATTTTCTTTTAGGAGGTGCTACAAATGTTGCACATAACATTGTTTCTCTCGGAGCAATAGCCACTTTAATAGGCGTTATTGGAAAAGATAGGGCAGGTGAAGTAATGATGGAGATGCTCGCTGAAAAAGGAATAATCAACAGAGGAGTGCTATTTGCAAATAGACCCACTACTGTTAAGACTCGTGTAATAGCCCATAATCAACAGGTTGTCAGATTTGACAGAGAAGATAAAAATAAAGTTGAAGGAAAGACGCTGAAAGGTTTATTGGAATCAATTCGCCGTGAAATATATGAACATGATGCGGTAATCATATCTGATTATAAAAAAGGGGTAGTATCAACTGAACTGGTTAAAGAAATTCTAAAATATGCAAAGCCTAAAAAGATTTTTGTGGCTGTTGATCCAAAGGTGGGTCATTTCCACTGTTATAGAAATGTTTCATTAATAACACCAAATGTCTCTGAAGCTTCTCATGCTTCAGGAATAGAAATAAAAGATGAAAAAACACTTACAAAAGCAGGGAGAATATTATTGAAAAAGATCTCTTGCAATGCTGTCTTGATCACACGCGGGGAACAGGGCATGAGTCTTTTTGAAAAAGATAATATTGTTCATATCCCTACTGTTGCGCGAAATGTGTATGATGTAACTGGTGCAGGGGATACTGTTATTGCTGCTTTTACTCTGTCGCTTGTTTCAGGAGCCAGAATAGAAGATGCAGCTATTATTGCAAATCATGCAGCAGGTATAGTTGTAGGTGAGGTTGGCACAGCAGTTGCAACAATTGAGCAATTAAGTAAGTCGTTACGCATGTAGCCAAGTTTCAAACACCAATAATCAAAATTTAATAAGCATTATAAACCCAGATCCAGCGATGAGACGACAAGAAGACTTGTCCACTATGTCATTGCGAGCACCTGAAAGGTGCGTGGCAATCTTACTATAAGAGGTGAGATTGCTTCGTTTAACTCGCAATGACGGCCTCTTATCCCTGTATTATGGTTATTAAAATTAAATTAATATGTCTAAAGCAATAGCATTGTTTTCAGGCGGACTTGATAGCACACTCGCAATTCTTGCGGTTCTCAAGCAAGAAGTTGAGGTGGTAGCTGTGCAATTCATCACGGGGTTCGAACATGATAATCATTCGAATATCTTCAGAAAAAAAGAATTCTCCTCTCTTGCTGAGCAGTTTGGTTTTACCCTGAAATTGGATTATCTTGGAAACAGATTTATAGATATCATTATGAATCCTAAGCATGGTTATGGGAAAAATATGAATCCATGTATTGATTGCAGAATTCTTATGCTCAGGCAGGCAAAAGATTTAATGAGTGAAATGGGTGCTACTTTTATCGTGACAGGTGAAGTTTTAGGGCAACGACCAATGAGTCAGAGAAAAGAGATACTCTATCATATTGACAAAAAGGCTGGGCTTTCAGGATATGTTTTAAGACCGCTTAGTGCAAAGCTCCTCAATATTACATTTCCTGAAGAGCAGGGATTAATTAACAGGGAAAAACTTTATGACTTCAGAGGCAGGCCGAGAAAACCTCAGATCGCCCTTGCTGAAGAATTAGGACTAAAGTATTATCCTGCACCCGCAGGCGGTTGTCTTCTGACAGATCCAATCTTTTCATATAAAATTGTTGATCTACTGAAGTATAATCCTTCGCCAACCATCAGGGATTTTGAACTTCTAAAAGTTGGCAGACACTTCAGGATATCATCCTCTGCAAAAATTATCGTGGGAAGAAATAAGATTGAAAACGAGATCATTGAGTCACTTATGATCGAAGGGGACAGTTTGTTAAAAGCAGAAGGCTTTGGTAGCCCATCAACTTTGTTAACAGGAGAAATTAATGATAATAACCTCAAAATCTCTGCTTCACTCTGTGCACGTTACTCTGACGCAAAGAATATGCCTGAAGTTGCGGTAAGTATTTTCAAAAACGGGATCAAATATGAAATGATTGTAAAGCCGGCAGATAGAGATACTCTTGAAAATTATAGGATAAAATAAAAAATTTTTTCTATTTACAGCCTTACAGGCACTCCCTTAGATTTCAAATACTCTTTTGCATCCACGATGCTATATTCCCTGTAATGGAATATTGATGCTGCAAGGACTGCATCAGCCTTACCTTCTGAAAGAGCTTCATAGAGATGTTCAAGTGTGCCGGCTCCACCAGAAGCTATAACAGGAATCGTTACTGCCTCCGAGATAGTCCGTGTAAGCTCAATATCATAGCCATCCTTTGTTCCATCCTTATCCATGCTGGTAAGCATAATCTCACCTGCTCCAAGTTCTTCAACTTTTTTTGCCCATTTCACTGCATCAATAAGCTTCATCTGCCTACCACCATGTGTTGAGATAGCCCATACTAAATTGTTCTCAACAGCTCTTAATCCCTCTGTGTCGCTTGCTGAGGGAGGAATTATATTCAGACAGACTTCTTTTAAAGATGGGTCATCAAACCACGGTTCGACCGTTGCACTGGACATATCAATGTTAACCCGTTTTGCATCAATTGCTATCACTATACACTGACTACCAAATTTCTCAGCAGCCCTGCTTATAAAATATGGATCTTTAACAGCAGTTGTATTGATTGAGACCTTATCACATCCAGCATTAAGTAAATCCCTTATATCATCAATGGTTTTAATCCCTCCACCGACAGTAAGAGGCATGAATACATCTTCTGCAGTCTTCATAACAACGTTTAAAATTATATTTCTTTTTTCGTGAGATGCTGTAATATCAAGAAAAATAAGCTCATCTGCACCCTGTTCATCATAAAACTTTGCATTCAAAACAGGGTCGCCAGCGTCACGTAGATTTACGAAACTTACTCCCTTTACCACCCTGCCATCTTTTACATCAAGGCATGGTATGATACGTTTAGCTAACATCGTACCTCTCTGTTAATTGAATTGCTTCTTTGAGGCTCAGAGTGTTTGAATAAAGTGCTTTGCCTGTTATAACACCCCAGAGATTCTTTATCTCAAGTAATTTTTTTATGTCCTCTATTGATGCTACACCACCAGATGCGATTACTGGAATTGCGATGCTTTTAACCATTTCTCGTGTAGCTTCAATGTTTGGTCCTGTAAGCATTCCATCTCTGTTAATATCTGTATATATAATACCAGTTACTCCAAGAAGCTCAAGCCTTCTTGCTAAATCTTTTGCACGAATTGATGTAACTTCTTCCCATCCTTTGATAGCGACCATTCCATCTTTTGCATCAATTCCGACAAGTATTCTTCCCGGATATTTGCGGCAGCATTCTGTAAGAAACTCTGTATCTTCTATTGCTGCAGTACCAAGAATTATCCTTTCAATCCCTACTGAGAATAGATTAATGACGTCCCCAATTCTCCTGATACCACCACCAACCTGTATCGGGATTCTAACTGAACGTCTTATTGCTATAATAGCATCTAAGTTTTTCTGGCTTCCTGTAAATGCTCCATCAAGGTCTACAATATGGAGGAGTTTCGCTCCATAAGATTCCCATTTCAATGCTGTCTTTGAAGGATTATCAGAATATATTGTAACTTTGTCTTTTTTGCCCTGTAAAAGTCTTACACATTTTCCGTTTTTTAAATCAATGGCTGGAATTACTATCATAAAGTAATATAACATATGATAAAGACTAAAACTTGGAAAGGTTAAAAAAATGAAACTAAAAAAATATAAAATATTTTTATATACTTGCATTCTTATTCTTTTCTGTGGATTCGCTATAATTTCAACGCTATTTATTTTACTTGAATCTACTACTCACGGAGCTTCTTTCAGAGTCCCTGAAAGGTTTGTCTATGATTTAACATGGGCAGGGATAAAAGCAGGCACTGCAACACTTGAAATTGTACCTTACGAAAACAGGTTGAAAATTATATCTACTGCACAATCTGCCAATTGGGTATCCGTATTTTATACTGTAGATGACAGGATAGAAAGCATTCTTACGGGACATGCCTCTTCTGCCACAATAACACACCCTGAAAAATATAGAGTCAAACTACGTGAAGGAAGGCACAGGAGAGACAAAGAGGTTATTTTTGACCACTCAAACAGCAAAGCACTATATATAGATTATCTTAAGAATGAAAAGAAGGAGTTCACTCTACCTTCGTCTGTTTTTGACCCTATATCAAGTTTTTTTTATCTAAGAACACGCCAACTTGTTGTTGGTGAATCCACTTTTATCTCGATGTTCGACAGTAAGAAGGTATGGAATGTAGAGGTTCAGGCTTTACGTAAAGAAAAGGTCTCTATCCCTCTGGGAACCTTTAATACAATTGTGATTAAACCATTAATGAAATCGGAAGGAATATTTTATAGTAAAGGTGAAATATTCATCTGGCTTACTGATGATGAGAAACATATTCCTGTTAAGTTGCAATCAAAAGTAGCAGTAGGACATATTACAGCTACCCTCGTTTCAGGTTATTATTGAAAATCCAGTACGCTTTTTTCTCCCTTAACAATCGTTTATACTATGAAAAGCTATGCATACCATAAAAAAGATAATTGATATTACGAAACCCTACTGGCCAAGAATATTTGCAGGAATTATTCTGAGCATCCTGGTATCTGCTATAACAGGTGCAATAGCATGGGCTGTAAAACCTGCTCTTGATGAAATACTGGTTGCAAAAAAATATCAGTATTTAATATTCATGCCTGTTGGAATTTTTCTGCTATTTACAATAAGGGGCATTTTAAGTTTTGGACAGAATTATCTGATGAGGTCAGCAGGGATGAAACTTGTTAGAGAAACAAGGAATAAACTCTACAATCATGTTCTTTATCTGCCAATTGGTTATTTTAATAGAGAATCTTCTGGGGTTATTATCTCAAGAATTATTAATGATGTAGATGCATTGAGCCGATTGATTGCAGATGTTATAAAAACCTTTATTGTCGAGGTGCCAACAGTTATTTTTCTTGTTGGTGTCGCACTCTATCGAAGATGGGATCTTGCTTTGTTGAGTCTGATGCTTTTACCTTTTATAGCATACAGCACAAGAAAATTAGGGAAAGGAGTTAAGAGAAAAAGAAAAGAGGCACAGAAAAAGCTTTCTGTTTTAACTCATCGAATAGGCGAGAGTATCTTTGGAAACAGGATAATTAAAATTTTCAATCGTGAAAAGTTTACAGATGAAAAATTCAGGAACGAAAATCAGAAATATTACAGAGAGCACCTCAGAGTAATACGGCTGAAGGAGTTTACCAAACTCATTATTGATGTCATGACAGGACTCGCAGTTGCAATTGTTTTATGGTATGGCGGGTCTCTTGTGATGAAAGATATTATATCTGCGGGGAGTTTTGCATCAATCCTCGTTGCTATATATATGATGTTTCCACCTGTAAAAAGGATAGGCGAAGCATATGGTATTTTGCAGGAGACAAGGGCATCGATAGAAAGAATAGATACCCTTATGAATGTAAAACAGGAAGAGACAGGTCATATAAAAATAGAAGCGTTTCAGAAATCGATCACATTTGAACATGTTTCCTTTACATTTCCAGGCAATACTATTCCGGTTTTGCAGGACGTAAACCTAAAGATTAAATCAGGGGAAGTCATCGCTATTGTTGGACGCAGTGGGGTTGGTAAAACAACACTCGTTGACCTGATTCCTAAATTTTATCTTCCTTCACATGGCAAACTGACAATAGATGACATAGATGTATGCGATATAGAAACACATTCTCTCCGAGAACTAATAGGAATAGTCAGTCAGGATGTCATTCTCTTCAATGATACTGTTAGAGAAAATATTGCATTCGGGAAAAAAGATGTCTCGGATAAAGATATCTTTGAAGCAGCCAGAATGGCATATGCAGATGAATTCATACAGGAATTGCCAGAAAAATATAATACTTTTATCGGAGATAGAGGTGTAAGACTTTCAGGTGGGCAGAGGCAGCGAATAGCAATAGCAAGAGCAATACTTAAAAATCCTCCGATACTCATACTTGATGAAGCAACTTCTTCTCTGGATTCAGTATCAGAGGCATTAGTCCAGAAGGCACTCGATCAACTGATGAAAGGAAGAACAACAATCGTTGTAGCGCATAGATTGTCAACCATTAAGAATGCAGACCGGATTCTTATTATAGAAAACGGAGAGATAACCGATACCGGAAAACATGAAGAACTCATTATAAAAAACCAGGCATACCGTGAACTCTATAATGCTTTTTTATAATATTCAAACCTGAGGAAATAGAATGCTGCCGATTTCTGTTGCAATAATTACAAAAAATGAAGAGAAAAATATTAGAGCAGCACTTGAGAGTATAAGAAATGGGACTGAAATTATAATTGTTGATGCATTCAGTAAAGACAGGACCGTCGAGATATGCAGAGAATATACGAATAAGATATACCAGCAAGAATGGCAGGGGTATGCAAAGCAGAAACAAATGGCAATTGAATTTGCTGAAAGACAGTGGGTTTTTATTCTTGATTCTGACGAGCGATTTACCACTGCCCTATGGGATGAGATTCAGGGAATTATAAAAAATGGAAACACTTATAGTGGATTTTATGTGCCAAGAAAAAATATTTTTCTTGGGAAATGGATAAAACATGGAGGTTGGTGGCCTGATTATACCCTCAGACTTTTTCTAAAGGAAAAAGCAACAATACAAGAGCGAAAAGTTCATGAAAAAGTCATTGTTGAGGGAAAGATTGGATATTTAAGAAATCATATAGAACATTATTCATACAGAACGATTTCAGATTATCTCAAAAAGATGGATATATATTCAACCCTTTCTGCTGAAGAGCTTCAGAAGAAAAACATTAAACCTTGTTTATTTAACCTGATTACACATCCTGTAGCAACTTTTTTAAAAATGTTTTTTCTAAAATTCGGATTCCTCGATGGCAAACAAGGATTAATACTCGCCATTTTATACAGCCAGTATACTTTTCTTAAATATCTTAGGCTCTGGGAAATGTCACATCAAAATAATACCCAAATACAGTAATACAGACTCTGCGCGAAATTTTTATTTCTCTTCAGCAAGATTTTCATATAATTTTAAAATTTTATTCATGAATCTTTCATAAGAGTATTCCTCAGCCTGTTTCCTTGCATTAAAACCTATGGATTCCCGCTGTTCAGGATTTTTTATAAGAAATATTATTCTTTCTGCGATAGCTATGAAATCCTCAGGAGAAGGAATGACAAAACCATGAACATTGTTTTCAATTATCTCAGCAGCACCGCTTTGATTTGTTGTAATAACAGGTAGTCCTGATGCAAGTGCCTCAAGGTGCACATTCCCAAAAGGCTCATAGATAGTCGGGAAAACAAATATATCAGCAGCAGCATAATATTTGTGAATATCTTTTTGAGGACCACAAAAAATAATATTTTGTTTTTTCTCTTTTAAATTATATATTTTTTCAGATCCTCTACCCGCTATAAGAACAGTAACTCGTTCTGGAATAATCTCAACAGCTTTTAAAAGAAACCTGAGTCCTTTTCTCTCAAAACCTGAACCAACAAATAATATCACAAAGTCACTTTCCGATATACCATGCTTCTCTCTGATTTCTTGACGAAAAAAATCTCTATTTTGGGGGTGAAACCTTATAAGATCAACACCATTATAAATTACCTCTATGTCACTTTCAGGGATATGGTAATGAGTAAGGATATTCTTTTTCACGAGTTCTGATATTGCTATAATCTTTTTATACCTTCGGCCTTGAAAGATTATTCTTTCCAATATCAGAATAAGCCAGTGATATGGATTAAGAATAATCGAGAACTTCCCTGTTATACCTGTCCTCTTCCAGCGTTGTTTTAACCATTCGATATGACAGCCATCACCTGCACGATAGATATCTTGATAAAGAGTTTTGTCATGGCTTTGAATAATATCAATCTCTTTTCTCTTGAGTTTTAAAGAGAAAAAGGAAGATATAGCAAATGTGAAATCTCTAAAAAAAGAATTAAATGTTAATGCAGGTATTTTATGAATAAAGACATTATTCAATCTTTCTGATATTTCCCACTTGAGCGTAAAAATATGTATTTCGTGTCCCTGTTCAGATAGTTCTCTTATCATAAAATCTGAAAAGCTCTCTGACCCTCCATGAAAAATATACTTTTTTCTTACTATTGCAATTTTCATAATATGAGATAGAAGCTTACTTTTTCACATTCTGTGTTGCGATACCGATTCCTATGATAAGGGCAAGGTATCTGAATTTTAACACCTCTAATAATGCGTGTATAACATAAGTCCCTACCAAAATACTGACACAGGAAATAAGGATATAACTATTCAGACCTTCATTACTGATTCCATTACCCCAGAACGTTTTAATCGCAAGAACAAGCATAGTAAGATATAAAATAAATCCAACAATTCCCTGGTGAAAAAGCGTGCCCAAGAAGGCATTGTGGGGGTCTCTCACATCAGGGTCATTTTTAT
This sequence comes from Nitrospirota bacterium, assembly GCA_013388455.1. NCBI lineage: Bacteria > Pseudomonadati > Nitrospirota > Nitrospirota bacterium. Next base: position 83,026 of record JACAFF010000005.1, on the reverse strand, counting down.
ATGGAGATACTTTGTAGGGTGTCTGTTCGAAAGGTTTATCCGTTCTGAAGATTTCGATTCCATATCCCCATCCGAAAATAGGACGATCTTTTACTGCTTCTAAAAGTGGTGCCCATGCGTTCAATCTCTTATTTATGGTAAATACATCATACTTTGTTTGCTGAATACGCTTCTGCACATCAGGAATATAAAAATAGGAAATGATACCCAAAACTATAAAAGAAAGTGCTATACCTGCTAAGAAAGGCTTTAATCGAAAAAGCTTTTTATGTAAACTATATAATAACCAGATTAAAATTGTGATTATAAAAGCTGCAGCGCCTCCTCTTGATGCACTCATGATAATTGCAAAGATTGTTGCAAATATCATGATGATTATAAATATCTTTGTGGCTGTCTTTCTTGCAATCAGAAGAAGCACAAAGGAAAAAGGCAGGAGCGTGTTTAAATCTCTTGCAAATCTGTTATGCAGGGCATACTTAAGGGATGTTTTTGCCATCATACATGGCAGGTCATATTTCAAGTAGCTATAAAAACCAACTGAAACAATCAGGATTAATGTAAAAAATGAAATAAATAAAAATCTCTTTAATCTTTTTTCGTCAGAGAGCACTGTTGAGATGACAGGGAAAAATAAAAGCGATTTCAAAAAGTCATCATCAAGTTCTGTTAATGAATAATTTCTATCGATCGAAACAAAGATCGAAATAAGAATACTTATCATGTAGCCCCAGAATAACAGGGCAACAGGACTGTATAGATTGCTTAAATTTTTTCTGTATTTGATTGTTATAAGCCATAGAAAGAAGTTTAAAAATAGAAGAACATTCCTGACACCTTCTCCTTTACTCAAAAATAAAAAAATAAATAAAAGATATGCTCCTATCTCTATTATGTTTTCTATAATTTCATATCTTCTGTTCACAAATATATTTTTTGCCTCCCCAGACCTTTTTTTATTCTTATCCAGTGAGCAAATTTATTGATAATATTCTTTCTATAAATTTCATATAGAACTGATTGTATTTTTTCGAAATATGTCATCTTTTGTGCATTATCTCCATATTTCAAAGAATACCCAAGTGTTTTCAGTATCTCACCGCTTATACTCTCAAAAATTTCTATCTGGCGGGGTTTTAATGTTCTTTCCCAAGCATTGACACGTCTTATATCCGGTTCTTTACCAATCAGGGCATGTTGCTGTGATGAGTAAATTGGAACCCTGAAATCCGTTCCTTTAATCATTGCAGGTTGAAAGTCAATATTAAGAAAAGAACAGATGTATTTCAGAATTTTTTCAGTATCATGAATAAAATCTTCATATCTCACACGAATAACTTTTTCTTGCCATTTACTCTCTGCTTCAAGACCAAGAAGTATTTTTTTCTTCCAGAATTTTGCAGCATTATCAATTGTATTTGGGCCCCAATCCAGAGGAATCATTGATGCAGCAACCGCTCTTCCATCCCTTACGAGATGTATAAGTCTTGCATCAGGAAAGAGTTCAAAAATTATCTTTGAATGTCTGATATTTGCAGGTGTGTGGTCAACCCAGATTCTTGGATTCCTCTTCCCAGCCTTTTCCGCATATCTCTTTACAATCCATAAAAGCAGTTCGGAATATGTCGAAATATTTTCAGATTGGAATGATTTCTGATCAATATCAAAACCCCAGAACCTGAAACGACGGAGTTTTGTTATTCTGTTCAATACATCCATAAAATCAGGATTTCTGGATTGCTTAACAAAATGGTACATATCAACCTTGAACTGTGACTCAGGAGTACATATGCACTCAGTATGAGTCCCGAGTATGGCACCCATAAGTGTTGTCCCGCTACGCCCGCATCCACCGATAAATACAGGCATCATCGTATGGTCTTCTTTTTTATTTTTTAAAAAAGTATTTTTATTATCCACATCTGTTAGAAATCTTATGATTTATTATCTTTATCTTTATACATGTAATAATCATCAAGTCTATTAAGAGCATTATCAAGATATTTAAGATCAGCTTCCTGGAAATATTGCTTATATCCTCCAACTTCTCCTTTTCTTACCTTGAAAGAATCAGGGTCGGATACATCAACTGGACGAAGGATCGAAACCCCAAATTCTCCCTGAGCTTCCATTCTTTTCATATTCGTAAAGTCTCCAAAAGTAACAGCTTCTTCTATCTTCTGTATGTCAATATTTTTTATACCGATGAATTCCATCAGCCGGATCAATTCAGATAATGGATTCCGTTTGAAATCCTCATAATGCGTTAACAAGCAAGCTGGATGATTTTTCAATCTCCTGTGCCATAAGTTCATTACAAAGATAATATTATTAATGCCAAACTTTCTATGTTTTATAAATTCATTCATTGAACATTGCACCCTTTTTCTCGCCCTTTTTGTCTTATGATAGTAAAGTGAAACAACCACATCCCTGGGATCACGTGCATGCAATATAATTCTTTTTTTTGACAGGATCTTATCCGGTATTATGTATTTTCCAGCAGCTCTCTGCAACCACGTTGCCTCACTGAAATGCATCCATGCTTCGTGACTATAACTTATAGATGGAATATCACTGTTCAGCATACTAAAATCATTTAATCCAAAAGGTAAATTATAATGTAAAGAGAGGTATTTATTGATCATTACCCTCAGCCATGTCCTTCCACTTTTCCCTATAGAGAGAAATATGATATCTGCATTTTTGTATTCCTTCAATTCATCCGTTATGTTCCAGTTCACAATCATTTTAAATTAGCTATTGTTCAATACATTTTTGCTTTTGAGAATATTTTCAAATAAGGATGTATACTGTTGTATCGTATTTTCAATCGTAAATGATGAGAATGCTTTTTCTTTTGCAGCATTGCCAGATGCTTCTGAACGAGTCTTGTTTTTTAGTAAGAGTTCCAGAGCATCAGCAATGGCGTCACTATTCTCAGGAGGTATAAGTACCCCTAATTCTTCAGAATTAATTATCTCTTTTATTGGTGAGATATCAGTAACGATTACAGGTTTTCCTGACGCCATTGCTTCAATTAATGCATTGCTCAAACCCTCCCACAATGAAGGCAGCACAAAAATATCTATTGATGAAAGAAAATTCGGGATATCCCTTCGTAAGCCTAAAAAAATAACTTTGTCATCAATATTAAGTGTTTGCACGTATTTCTTAAGTTCATTTTTCAACGGACCATCTCCAACAATTAAAAGTTTTATTTCGGGAAATTTGAATTTTAATTTTTTGATAGCATCAAGTAGAAATTTATGGCCTTTCTGTGGTGTGAGCCTTCCAACAGTACCTATTAAAGGTATATTTTTAGGAATTCTGAGTTCATCCCTGATATTGCCATGTATATTTATAAAACTTCTCATTTCAATTCCATTGTAAATTACACATAACTTGTCATGAGAGATACGATCATATATGAGGATATCATGCATAACTGCCTTTGAAACAGCCACTATCCTGTCAGTATAGCGTGCCAGAAAATGATTTATAATTCTTCTATGTATTTTTTTATCAATAGTATATACATTGTGTACTGAGGCTACTATACAGGGAACCTTCGCCAGAAGCCCTGCAATCCTTCCATATAAATTTGCGTGATACTGATGTGTGCGAATTATTTTTATGGAATTCTGTTTTATTAATTTATAGATATCCCTTATGATAGTCCAGTCGAATGTGTGTTTTAGCTTGTTAAGACAGATGAGTTTGACTCCATAAGATTCGATTTCAGCACCAAGATCACCCTTGTCTGAAAGACAACAGACGATTGGGAAATAAATATTTTTATTATAATTTTTCAGGACCATCAGAAGCTGATTTTCAACTCCCCCGATAGTCAGTTTAGGAATAACATGAAGAATCTTTAGCGGTTCCATAATTAACTAAGAACCTCAAGAAAAACATTTTTCATTTTTTGAATATGTTTCTCCATATTAAATTTATCTACAGCTTTTAAACGTCCATTTTCACCCATTTTCCGCCTCAACTCATGATTACTGATTAATTTTATGATAGCTTGAGCAATCTGTTTTTCATTCTCAGGTTCCACAAGAATACCATTTACTCCATCTTCTACAATTTCCGGATTTCCACCAACCTTTGTGGCAATTACTGCTTTAGCACATGCAAGAGACTCCAGTAAACTTCTGCTGCATCTCTCTTCAAGAGATGGCAGAATAACCAGATCAAGGCTGCAAAGTGCATCCCTTACATCTGTTAGAAGACCTGTAAAATATACCTCATTCTCTAAGGAAAGTTCTTTTATAATAGTCTTGATTTCTTCAAAATATGATTCATCACTTTTTTTATACTCACCTATAATTATTAATTTAATATTGTCAGTTTTTTCTTTAATAAGACCAAATGCCCTGATTAGATATTCAATCCCTTTTCGCTTTGTGATAAGACCTATATAACCTATTAATTGTTTGTCAGATTCTATATTAAACTTTTCGAATAAAAAATTACTCTCAGCAGGCTTAAATACATTGATATCAACCCCATTATATATTACATCTACATTATGCCTGCTATTTTGAAAGAGCTTCTCCTTCGTATCTCTATCGACAAAAATAATTTTAGATGCAAGGGATGTCAACCAGAATCTGAGCCTTCTACTCCTTGAAATAAGGGGATTTTCTCTAACCACCCATACGATAGGGATTCTACACAAATAACCTGCAATGGCTGCATACTTGCAAAATGGTGTGAGTGTATTTAGATGAATAAGTGTAACATTATGTTTTTTCAGAATCTTAAGAAAGCTCAGGATATAATGGAAACCGAGAAATCCCTTTTTTTCTATGATATAAGTATTTATACCTGATTTGTTTAAATTTTCTATAATCGGGCCATATTCTCTGGTAGCAAATACTGGCACAAAATCATTCTTAAGCCCCATCATTAAATGATAACAGCTAATAGTTGCTCCCGTAAGTGAAGATGAATGATTAACAAAAAGTATATTCACTTTAAAATATGGATTTTATATAGAATCTCCTGATTACTAACCCAATCATTTTATCATAAAATAATAGTATTTATGGTTTAACCATATATACAAACCTAACTCCCCATGTAATTTTTGCTATTTTACTTGAGAATTCTTATTAATTAAGTATATCTTTTTAGAATGATTAAAACTATTAAAGAAGATTCTCACATACTGAGGATAATTGTCCTCTTTCTGTGGGTTCTGTGCACTCTTTGGGTCAGACCCTGGACAGGCGATCTGAGAAGCGATCCATTGACATATGCGTGCATTGCCAAGGATATGGTTGAACACAACAACTGGTTTTCTCCAATGCTGGATGGACAACCCTATTTGAATAAACCCCCATTATATTTCTGGCTGGTTGCATTATCTTTTAAGACATTAGGGTTTTCTGTATATGCTGCTAAGTTACCTTCTCTTATTTTTGCAACAATAAATGTCCTGTTACTTTACTGGATTGTTTACAGATTCTTCAAAGATTATGATCTTGCATTTTTTTCAGCTTTTACATTTGAGACGACAAGATGGATTATCAGAAATTTTGCAACAAACAGACCTGAAAGCCTACTCGTTTTTTCGTTTTTACTCGGCTGGCTTGCATTGATTCTAATACAGGAAAGGAACAGAACAGGTCCTTATCTTCTGGGAATTTCCTTTGCTATAGGTATCATGAGTAAGATTTTTTTTGCACTCTTCCCCTCTCTGCTTTTCCTTTTTTATGGCATTGTAACAAAGAAAATATATCAATGGCTCAGGTGGAAACACTTTTATTACGGATGTCTTATCGGTATTATTCTGTCTTTGCCGTGGTTTATCTATTTCGAAAAATTACATCCAGGGTATATTTTTTACCTGATTCAAGAACAAACATTAAATAGAATAACCGAAGGTACGGATGTGAGCAAAGATAAACTTATGTATCTGAAAGAGTTCGTGATGTATTATCAGCCTTATTTAATATTTTTTCTAATTGGCTTCTTCTTGCTTCTGAGGAAGCTAAGGATTGAACAATATTTGTTTATCTTTATAGCAATAATGCTATTTTTTTTACCCCTTCAGCTTTCTGAAGGAAAGTCTGACAGATATCTGACACTTGTAACACCTTTCTTCTCTTTTGTTACAGCTATGGGGATTGTTCATTTCGAAAAAATAAAGAAAATAGCCAAAGGGGTTACAATATATGGAGTTATACCTGTTTTTATATTTTTCTGGATAACTCCTGTTGTGACAACTTCTGAAAAATATCAGGTTATAAACCTTGCAGAGAGACTAAGTAAGAGTGACTTGAGGGATTATACAGATGCATTCTCTTTCATTAGAACAGCGGAAGGAAATAAATCTGCAGATATCCAGTTTATTGAATGGTCTATCCGGCCACGTGGTCAGGAACACAGATGCGCTTTATATTTTTATCTCGCTGATTCATACGTGCACTGGGACAATGAGACATTCATGAGATGGGTAAAAGAGGGGAATAAACCTGTAGTATTAATTACCTCAAAAAGATCAGTAAAAAAGCTGCCACAAGAAAATGTGCACTGGGTAGAACTAAAAAGGGATAAATACGATGTTCTTTTAATCGGAATAAAAAAATAGATTCAGAACTTTATTGAACACATTTAGTATAACATTCTATAATTTCAATGTATTTAATTTTCTTAATACCAAGCATTTGGGAGGAATTATGCATATTGCCATTGTCGGAACTGGATATGTCGGACTTGTAACAGGTGCATGTTTTGCTGAATTTGGTCTTTTTGTTACCTGTATTGATAAGGATGAGAAGAAAATACACTCGTTAAAGAAAGGTTTAATCCCATTCTATGAACCAGGACTTGAAGAGCTTGTCAAGAGAAATGTGCAGCAAGGAAGACTTGAATTTACAACCAAGATAGCCAAGGCTGTAGAATCTTCTCTTGTAATCTTTATAGCTGTTGGAACCCCAAGAAGAGGTGACGGGTCAGCTGATTTAAAATATGTTGAAGAGGTAGCACATGAAATCGCAAAAAATATGAATGGTTATAAAGTCATAGTAACTAAGAGCACTGTACCTGTAGGAACAGGAAAAAAATTACAGGAGATAATATCTAATAATCTTAAAGAGAAGACAGACTTTGATATTGTTTCAAATCCTGAGTTTTTACGGGAAGGCTCTGCAATAGAAGATTTCATGAGACCTAACAGAGTTGTAATAGGTGCGAAAAGTCAGCAAGCTATCGCAATCATGAGGGATCTATATAAACCACTATATCTAATAGAAACACCGTTTGTTATAACAAATATTGAAACAGCAGAGTTAATAAAGTATGCTTCGAATTCTTTTCTCGCAACAAAAATTTCTTTTATAAATGAGATTGCAAAGCTATGTGAAAAGGTAGGTGCAGACGTTCATATGGTAGCAAAAGGAATGGGTCTTGACCAGAGGATCGGTCCAAAATTCCTTCACCCTGGACCTGGATACGGCGGCTCCTGTCTTCCAAAGGATACCAATGCACTTCTTAGAATGGCTGAAGAGCATAATGTAAAGTTGAATATCGTTGATGCTGTAGTCAGAGTTAATGAAGAACAGAGGCAACACATGGTAAAAAAGATAAAAGAAGCAATGACAGACTTGAAAGGTAAAACTATTGCTATACTTGGCCTTTCATTTAAGCCGAATACTGATGATATTCGAGATGCTCCTTCCCTGTATATACTCAAGGAACTGATAAAAGAAGATGCTTACATAAGGGTTTATGATCCTGTAGTAAAAGACAATGATAAGAGAATAAAAGACAGAAAACTACAAAACAAAAATGCTGAATATTCTATTTTAAACCATAAAAATATTAAATTCTGTAAGGATCCATATGATGCAATAAAAGGTGCAATTGCACTTATTATTGTTACAGAATGGAATCAGTTCCGAAATCTGGACCTTGAGAGAATAAAAAATCTAATGAGAGGACCTTTTTTCTTTGACCTGCGTAATATATATGAACCTCAGAGGGTAAAAGATAAGGGATTTGAATACTATTCAGTTGGAAGGGTTTAAATGGTTCTGAAAATGTTAAAATCAATTCATGAAGATTGTATGTCAGAACAGGAAGGCTTATCATGATTATCATATTGAGGAGACCATAGAGGCTGGCATATCTTTATTGGGAACAGAAGTAAAATCTCTCAGGGAAGGAAGGGCAAATCTTAGAGACAGTTATGTACTCATAAAAAACGGCGAAGCCTTTCTTATTAACTGCCATATAAGTCCTTACAGTCATGGTAATATTATGAACCATGACCCTCTACGAACAAGAAAACTCCTGCTTCATAAGAAACAGATAAATAGTCTTGCAGGGAAGACACTTATAAAAGGATACACTCTGGTGCCTCTAAAGCTCTATTTTACAGATTCATTTGCTAAGATAGAGATTGGGCTTGCAAAAGGCAAGAGACTTTTTGAGAAAAGGGAAACGATTAAGGAGAGGGAAGCAAAAAGAGAGATAGAAAAAAGGATGAAAAATAGGTGATAATATATAAAAGAGAAAGGGGGCGAAAGGGCTCGACGGGGGTTACGAGGATCAGGTTGCATGTCGTGGCTCCGTCACCACGTAAAAAGGCGGAAACAAACACAAACGCCAATAACGAACTGGCACTTGCTGCTTAAATAACTAAGCAGCACGCTGCCCTGAAATTGTCTGTGTTTCAGGTGTCAGTGTCATAAAGCAGGCTGGCCTTAAGAGACTTCTCTTTATCTTAAGGCAAGATTTAAAGAGATGGGATGGTGAAAAGCCTTTCTGCTGGCGGTTCATCATCCGAGATTGAAAAAGCAGGATAAACATGTAGAAGCCTGAGAGTAGTACTTTCGGACGCGGGTTCAATTCCCGCCGCCTCCACCAACAGAACAAAACTGACAAGTTTACCTCTTCTTACTTAGAGAATATTGTATGACTTTCTATGGCCTTATCTCAACAATCGTACCATTCGGCACTAACTTGTCAATTTCCTCTATTTCTTCGTCCGTAACTGCAATACACCCATTTGTCCAGTCAATTCTTGTGTGAAAATCACCAACCCACGAGAAACCATTCTTGATGCCATGGATCATTATGTCTCCGCCAGGAGAAACACCAAGTTCTTTTGCTCGCTTTTTGTCTTTCTCATTTGGATAGGAAATATGAAGAGACAGGTGATAATGACTGTCTCTGTTTCTTGAATCGATAATGTAGGTCCCCTCTGGGGTCTTGTTATCACCTTGCCTTTCTTTTGGACCTACCGGGTTTCCTCCAATTGATATTCTGTATGTTTTTATTACCTTTCCCTTTGATAACAACGTCAATCGCCGTTCTTTCTTTTCTATCAGAACCTTGTCTGCCTGTCCTTTCTTTAGTATAAAAACCTCTTTTTGCAATTTAGTAATCTCATCCTCTTTGCTTTTAACTTCTTGTTCAAGTGCTCTAATCTTGTCCTGCAGTATAGTAATTTCATTTTCTTTGTTTTTAACTTCTTGCTGGAACGTCTCAATCTGTTTTTTCAGTGTAACAATTGTTTTATCCTTAATTGTGACATTATGGATTTGAAATATCATCATCTCACTGTCACGCTTATATTCACTTGTCGGGTAATCCTTTATTATTTTCTGAAAACATTCCAGAGATTTCTGGTAATCTTTTTGTTCATTTCGTGGGTAAGCATAAATAATACCCATTTCGAAAAGAACTCTGTCTTCAACCGAAGGATATTTTTCAATAATCTGCTCATATTTGCTCAAAGCTGCTTTGTAGTTCCCCTGGTTAAAAAAATCATTCGCTTCTTTGAAGATTTCTCTGGAATGACTACATCCGCACATGAGAATTGGTGTTATTATGATGCAGATAATAAAAAAGTAAAGAGGCTCACTTAATCTACTTTGCTTTTTGTTCAAATAAGCCTTCACGTTTTTCAATAATATTTTTTAATGATTGCAAAACAATTCTTCTCACTCATATATATCCGAATTATATAGTATATTAAACTTATGGAAATACAGGAAGTGGCAGTGTCTTCAAAACCCTTCCACTTCCTTTCTATACCGATAAAGATAGAATTAAAATCTCATAAGATTGCTTTATTTCTTCATTGATTTTTGGAAAACGGCTTCAGCCTGTTTTGCCTTTTCTTCAGCGATCTTAGCCTTCTCCTCTGCAATCCTCTCTTTTTCCTCTGCGATTCTTTCTCTTTCCTCTGCCCTCCTTATGGCTTCTTCTACGCGGGCTGCAGCTTCATTTGCCTTTAACGTTGCGGCATCGGCTGCAGTCTTGGCAGCCTGCGCATCCTGAACTGCCTGATCAGCTTTAGCATCAATCAGCTTTTCCTGTGACTCTACCCGTGCAAGGTCACCTTTTGTTGCACAACCCACTACAGCAATAGCAATAATAATCATTATTGAGAACATCAATAGACTCTTCTTCATCTTTAATCACCTCCTTTCTGCTAAGTTTATCTTATTATAGCAGGGTTGACTATGGCAATTATCTATCACTCCTTGATAGGTTCAACCAAGATGCCATCAATTTCCAAATCAACTTTCAAGCGTTTGACTACATCTTTTGCCTCACTGATATCATCGAACGGGCCAGTAATTACACGATAGCTGTCACTCGTTGATAATACCCTTGCAGGTATTTGAGGGCCCTGATGGTTGATAATAGCTGCAATCCTCATAGCATCAATCTTGTCAGACATCTTAGCAGCTAAAACATACCATGCGTCTGTTTTAAGTTCTGGTATCTCTGGTTTACCATACAATTTATCAGGATGCTTGACTTCTATAGTTTCTTGAAATCCTTTTTCACTTCCTTGATGGATCTTGAAAATGGGGACAGGAATTCCCCGAGCTTCGGCTATTACTTGCTCAACTTTGCTCCAGTCAATCGGACGCCCAGATTCCTTTTCAATATTTCTCAATTTCCTGTATATCTTTTTTAACTCTTCAGCATTTGATTTTTCAAAGGGCACATGAACTTCCATATAAACTACTCCATTACGTTGGCCTAAGAGATATGGCTGGTTAACGATATGTACAGGTGTCTTAATAGGGGTGCTTTCGAATAGCCTTTTTATGTCTTCCGGATATAGTCTTATACAGCCGTTAGTTGCCCTAAGACCAATGCTGGACGGTTTATTAGTGCCATGGATCAAATAAGTCGGTTTACTTAAATATAGAGCGTACTCTCCCAGAGGATTCTTAGGTCCAGGTGGAACTTCAGAGGGAAGAGGATCGCCTTTTTTTCGATGATCTTCAGCTATTGAGGCAGGCACATACCACGTCGGCTGTATAACCTTACGCTCCACATGCATTTTACCTAAGGGTGTGGGTCGCTCTTCAGTTCCGATGCCAACAGGATAAGTCGATACTGCTAATGACTTATTATTACCTTTAAATTGAAAAAGCCTCATTGTGGCTAAGTTGATCACAATACCTTTTCTTGGAACATCAGGCAAAATAAAACTTAGTGGCAAAATGATCTTCTCTCCGGCTTCAGGCACCCATATATCTATGCCTGGATTTGCTGCAGTAATAGCATTTATTCCAAGGCTGAAGTGTCTTGCAATATCAGGCAGTGTATCACCCTCTTCAAGCCTTATAACTGCCAAACGGCCAATGACATCATCTCCTTGTTCAATCGAAAACTCATTTCGTTCTAAATAATTATCCGAATAAATTGGAGAAGGTAACGGTGCTTCCTGAATGCTTTTCATTGTAGCACATCCATTGAGGGATAAGATTGATATCAATAGAAATATAATATGACGCCAATTGTGTAAGAATAACTGCTCAATAACTCGACACATGGGTTAAATAATATTATACTCTCTTGGAATTTTCTTATATACCACCTCAATATTAGCATATCATTAACAATGGCAACTTGCGAAAACAAAGAAGCAAAACCTTCTTTTTGGTGGCGGTGCAGGGATTTGAACCCCGGACACTGCGGATATGAGCCGCATGCTCTAACCAACTGAGCTACACCGCCCATCAAGAAAGAAAGTAATCTGTAAGAGGTATTATGCAGTATGTAGTAATATAAACAGAAAATTATAACAGATATAATACTGCTAATGAAAGAGTTCGAACCTTCGTGTCCTTATGTTTATTAAAATTCCTATACCGATAAAATTTGATAGAAGAGCTGTACCCCCATAGCTCATAAATGGCAACGGGATGCCAACAACAGGCATTAACCCCAATGTCATCCCAATATTAACAAAAAAATAAAATAAAAACATAAAAGTAATTCCTGTTGCGAGAAGCCTGCCGAACTCGTCTCTTGCTTTCCTTGCAGTATCAAGTCCGCGCAATATCAAAATAAGATAAAGCATAAGAAGTGCTGTGCTTCCTAAAAAACCCCATTCTTCTGCAAAAACTGCAAAAATAAAATCCGTATGTTTTTCAGGTAAAAATCTGAAAGGTCCTTGAGTTCCATGTAAAAAACCCTTTCCTAAAAACTTACCTGAACCAATTGTAATTTTTGACTGATTCAGATGATAACCAATCCCTGTCCGATCTACTTCAGGTTCAATAAAAGCAACTATCCTGTTCTTCTGGTAATCCTTCAACCCCCCCCATAATATATTTCCGAGAAAAGGCAAGGATATTAAACCGATGATAATTAACAATATCGCAATCTTTTTCGAAATACCTTTTGCAAGTATAACCGCTGTAAAAATTGCCATAATTATAAGAGTGGTTCCGAGATCTGGCTGTTTTATGAGGAGTATAATAGGAATAAAAGTGATAAAAAAGAATATACGAAAAAGAGTTTTAGCTTCTACAGAACCTTTTATCTGACTTAAATAATTAGAAAGCATCACGACGAATAGAATTTTATAAATTTCAGAAGGCTGGAAAGAGAGTGGTCCAAGACTTATCCATCTTTTAGCACCCATCCCGATATTACCCATTATAAATACGATTAATAGTAGGATAATCCCGATAACATAAAGAGGCATAGAAAATCTGCCAAGCCAGATATAGTCAAAGCTTACAATAAAAAACATTGCAATAACACTTATTATCAGCCATATTATCTGTTTTATATAAAAACCTGAATATTCTTCTTCTGACAAAGGGCGGGTCGCACTGTAAATAGTCATTATTCCAACGAAAACTATTATTAATGTAATAGTAAAAGTAACCCAGTCAAAATTTTGGATAAGTCTTCGGTCTATTCGAAACATTACTAAAGAATTATGGAGGACATTTGGCACATACTGAAGTGAATAAGGCAGTAGAAAGATATCTGTCTCCTCTGTCAGGCAGAATAACCACTATAGTCCCTTCTTTGAGTTCACTTGATTTCCTCAGTGCGATATGAACTGCAGCTCCACTCGACATCCCTGCAAAAATCCCCTCTTTTACTGCCAGCATGCGTGTAGTATCGAATGCCTCGTCATCATTCACAAAATAATGTTCATCAAGTCTTGAGGGATCGAAAATCTTAGGGACGATCGATTCTTTCATGTTTTTTAGTCCCTGTATCCTGTGGTGTTGAACAGGCTCAACGCCAATGACTTTTATATCCTTGTTGTATTCCTTCAATCTCTTACTGACACCCATAAGTGTTCCTGTTGTTCCCATACCAGCAACAAAGTGTGTGATCTTACCGTTTGTCTGCTCCCATATTTCCTTGCCCGTTGTTTCATAATGTGCAAGTATATTTGCAAGATTATCAAATTGATTTGGCATAAAATATTTATCAGGTTCTTCTGAGAGTATACTATGAGCCAACCTTATTGCACCATCTGTCCCCTCATCGGGTGGACTTAGAATAAGTTCCGCTCCGAATGCCTCAAGAATTCTCCTCCTTTCAATGCTTACACATGCAGGCATAGTAAGCTTCACGCGATATTTCTTTGCTGATGCAACCATAGCAAGCCCTATGCCTGTATTTCCGGAAGTTGCCTCGAGCACGATTTGATCTCTTGTCAGTCTTCCTTCTTTTTCTGCTGTTTCTAACATATAAAGAGCGATTCTGTCTTTAACAGACCCGCCAGGATTATTTCCCTCGAGCTTTGCATAAAGTTTAACCTTAGGGTTAGGATTTATGCTATCAATACTTGCAATAGGTGTATTTCCAATGCATTGAATTATACTCATTATTTTCATTATAAATGAAAATGATGTTAAATGGTCAAGTTTTTATGGCTCTTACATAATTATGTTAAAGTATGAATGTGATTATTGAATCCATGTCTTTCTTCATTTCTGGTGCTGTTTTTGGCTTAGTAGCAGGAATTTCACCAGGACCCCTACTAACATTAGTTATCTCTGAAACACTCAAACACAATAAAAAAGAGGGCTTTAAAATTGCCTGTGTCCCTCTTCTTACGGATTTTCCAGTAATCTTTGTTTCACTTGTTTTTCTTATAAAAATTTATGCTTCGAAACTTATTTTAGGAATAATATCTCTCGCAGGTGCTTTTTTTCTTTTCTATCTCGCTTATGAAGTTTTTAAGGTAAAAGGTCTATCTTTAGAGTTACCCAAAATTAAGTCCAAATCTTTGAGAAAAGGTGTAATTACAAATATTCTGAACCCACATCCATATCTTTTCTGGATGACCATTGGCACCCCGATCATTATTAAGGCATTAAATATAAATATTCTGTCTGCATGCATGTTTATTTCAGGTTTTTATCTTCTTCTAATTGGCTCTAAAATAGTCATTGTAATATTAATAAGCAGGTCAAAAATCTTTCTGAATAGTACATTGTATATTCATATACTTAGATTTCTTGGATTGATTTTATTCTTTTTTGCAATAATTTTTATCCGAGAAGCACTGATATTTTTCGATATTGTATGATTAAAAATTATTATTAATTCTTGTTTAAATTATTTTTCTCCTTCAGGTAAACTTCTATTGCCCTTTTTGCAATTGGTGCAGCTGCACCACCACCATGTCCACCGTGCTCTACTAATACCGCAAGAGCTATTTCCGGTCTTTCATCTGGTGCGTAGGCTACAAACCATGCGTGATCTCTAAACGCTTCTCCAGCATATCTCATTCCTCTTCTCATTGCAACAACCTGAGCTGTTCCTGTCTTCCCGCTTATATTTGCTATCTGTGATCGTGCTGCCCATCCTGTTCCACCATTATCGTTAACCACACCCATGAGTGCTCTCTTTAACGTCTTGATCGTCTCAGGTTTTAAGGTTATTTTTCTTAATAAAATAGGCTTTGCGTCTTTCAAGAGTATAGGCTTATAAAGATTCCCCTCATTTGCAACAGAACCTATTAAAGAAGCCATTTGAATAGGAGTTGCTGCAACATATCCTTGCCCTATGGCTGAAATAAATGTTTCACCTAAAAACCACGGCAGGTTTTTTTCTTTAAGCTTCCATTCTGTATTAGGGATTAAACCTTCACGTTCAATCCCAAGCTCGATGCCGGTTTTACTACCCAGACCAAAGCTTATTGCATATTTGTATATCTTATCAATTCCAAGACGCTGCCCTACCTCATAGAAATAGACATCACATGATTCTACAAGTGCTCTATGAAAAGAAACTACGCCGTGACCTCTCTTCTGCCAACAACCAAAACGCCATTTCCCGTACTGTATACCTCCCTTACAATTTATTTTTGTATCAGGTGTAATCACTCCCTCTTCGAGACCTGCTATCGCAGTTATAATCTTAAATGTTGAACCAGGTGGATATTGACTCTGCAATGCTCTGTTTATTAAAGGCTTTTTTTTGTCTTTTATGAGAGTAAGCCAATTATTATAGTCTATTCCTTTTACAAAAAGATTGGGATCAAATGACGGTTTGCTCACAAGGCCGAGTATCTCCCCTGTATTTGGTAAAATCGCTACAAGAGCTCCTGCCCTATTACCAAAAGCTTGTTCCGCTTCTTTTTGAAGATTTATATCAATACTTATTGAAATATCTTTCCCTTTCACTGGAGGAATTTCCTGCAATAATCTAATTTCATTCCCAAGTGCATCTATCTCAATAACACGTTTCCCGTTTTTTCCCCTGAGTGTTTCATCATAAAGTTTTTCGATCCCCCATTGTCCAATAAAACTATCAGGCGGTATATTTTTAAATGAAGGTTCTCTTGTTTGTTCTGAGCTGATTTTACCAAGATATCCGATCAGGTGCGACCCTATATCTGCGTAAAGATATTCTCTGCTAATCTCGATCTCAATAATCAAACCAGGAAAATCAGATCGCCTTGCTTCAATAAATGCTACTTCCTGAAATGAGAGCCCTTCTTTAAGTTTAACGGATGTAAAAGGGCTTATTTCTTTTGCTTTCAGCTTTTTTTGTATTTCTTCAGATGAAACCTTAATTAATTTAGACAGACTTTCGATATTACAGCTATGAAATTCATTCGGTATTACTGAAACAGAAAAAAAAGGAGTATTTCGTACAAGTGGTATTCCATTTCTGTCAAAAATAATTCCCCTCGGTGCATGTATATTTATAATCCTCAATCGGTTAGCTTCAGATAACTTCAGGTATTCGTCACCCTGCAAAACTTGCAACTGCCATAGCCTGATTATAATGAGTGCAAAAGCTGCGATAACGATATAGCCTATTTTTATAATTTTTTTAAAGTCTTCTTCGTTTCTCATATCTCACCGTGTTTCGGTTTAATAAAAGCCCCAAATGCCGCATTTATAATTGATTGAATAAAAATTATAAAAATCGCATTGCTGATATTTACTGGTGCTTTATCAAAGATGCTTTTTGATAGAAAAACAACAAGGCTGTCTGTTAGGGTCATCGCTGAAATACTTATAACACCTAAAAGAGGTGTCCAGATAAAAATTCTATGTGAAATAAAAGAAGAGAGATATCCTATAATCCCTTTACTTAGGAGATTTGGACCGAGAAAAGATCCTGAAATACTGTCTTCAACAAATCCAATCAACGAACCAATAAACATACCCTTAATCTCCTTCTTTTT
Source organism: Nitrospirota bacterium (assembly GCA_013388455.1). NCBI lineage: Bacteria > Pseudomonadati > Nitrospirota > Nitrospirota bacterium. The sequence goes on along the minus strand of JACAFF010000005.1, from coordinate 66,081 downwards.
AACACCAGCATAATATGCTAAAACAGCAGTAAAATTAGGTGTAATATGGAATAACGAGACTGTGCCCTGTATAATGAAAGTAATAATAATAGCCAATGTCCAGAGAAGGTATTTCATTCCTTTGTTACTATTGCAACGAACTCAATCTTTGTGCTGTCAACAAATGGAATAACTTCTATATCCTGGAAAATATCAGTTTCTTTTTTATTAACTTTAGATACAAAACCAATAGGAATCCCAGGAGGATAAAAGTCATCAAGTCCTGAGGTTTTTACAATATCTCCTTCTTTAATCTCTTCTTCAGCCGGGATATATTTCAATTTGCATGTTTTGAATCCAGTGCCTGAAATGATACCCTCAGTTCTGTTTTCCTGTAGACGGGATGCAGCAGAGAAATTAATATCAGTGAGCAATAACAGACTTGAATAGGATTCATAAACCTCTGTAATTTTTCCTGCTAATCCTTTCTCTGTAATAACTATCATATCTTTTTTGACCATATCTAAACTTCCTTTATCAAGGATCAGGATGTTAGACCATTGATCAACACTCTTACCAATAACACATGCGGCAGTAATATATTTCTGCTCTCTTCCTTTGATGGTAAGTATTTCCCTCAGTTGTTTATTCTCTTGTAATGCATCCTGATATCTCTCTCGCTCCTTAAGCAATCTTGAAATTTCTTCCTTAAGCCGTCTATTCTCTTCTTCTCTTATAAACATCTTCTTAAAAGGAGAAGCAATAAAATTTGTTATAGAATCTTTCACGTATAGAAAATTGTTCAATGTATTATTAAGGAATTTTAAAGGCAGGAAATGAGCTACATTACTCTCATAGGTCATGAGACCCAGTGTTATAACAATAAAAAGAAAAAGCAGAAGCCTTTTCTTAGGCATTATAAGGTAATAGCCACTCTTCTCAAAAGATCTATTTCATCAAGCATTTTACCAACGCCTCGTACCACTGCCGTAAGAGGATCCTCAGCAACAATAACAGGCAATCCAGTCTCTTCACGTATGAGCAAGTCAAGGCCTCTTAAAAGAGCACCTCCACCGGCCAAAATAATACCTCTGTCCACAATATCTGATGCAAGTTCAGGCGGTGTGTTTTCAAGTATTACCTTTATCGTATCGAGGATTATATTCACCGGCTCTGTAAGTGCCTCACGAATTTCATCTTCATTAATAGTTAGCGTTTTTGGAATTCCTGATATAAGATCTCTTCCTTTTATTTCCATTGTTCTCTTTTCGCTTCCTTCTGAAGGATAAGCGGATCCGATATTGATTTTAATCTGCTCAGCGGTCATATCACCTATCATAAGATTATATCTTCTCTTGATGAATGCCATAATTGAGTCGTCCATCTTGTCACCACCTACCCTGACAGCTTTACTGTATACAACTCCATCAAGTGATATAACGGCAACATCAGTCGTTCCACCGCCTATATCGACTATCATATTGCCAGATGGTTCACCAACTGGCAGACCCACACCAACTGCTGCTGCCATTGGCTCTCCAATAAGATACACTTCCCTTGCACCAGATACCTGAGCAGCATCTTTAACAGCACGCTGTTCTACCTGTGTAATACCTGAGGGGACCCCAATAATTACCCTTGGGGAAACAAAACTTCTCCTGTTATGTACCTTTGTGATAAAGTATTTCAACATTTCTCCTGTAGCATCAAAATCAGCGATAACACCGTCTTTCATCGGTCTTATAGCAATGATATTAGCAGGGGTTTTTCCAAGCATCCTTTTTGCTTCAGCTCCAACAGCTACTGGTTTCTTATCATCTCTCCTCAAGACAACAACTGAAGGTTCGTTACATACAATGCCCTTTCCTTTTACAAAAACAAGTGTATTTGCTGTGCCAAGATCTATTGCGAGATCATTTGAGAACAATCCAAGAATTTTATTAAAAAACATCATCCCTCCCCTTCCTGTGGACGGGGTTGCTCAATAACAATTGTCTTTGCTATCTCGTCTCCAATACGCATTCCGTCTTTACTTCCTATCAGTATGATAAATTCAAAAATAATGGCGAACAAAATGAAAATCCAACCAATCCATATCACTTTATAAAATAAGTAACCTACAGCTAAAGTGCTATTTCTGAGTATGGATTCCTTGAAAGAACAAGGTTTATAAGTTTCTAAAGAGATAACCCTTAGCCCTATCAGTTTTTTCCCTAAACTTCTACCTCCAAAAAGGCCATCCCCGACTAAAAGATAGGTAAGACCTGCGAGGAATCCCGCTTTCGGCAAAATTTCTATTGCTGCTGCTATAATAATAAAATCGAGGATTTTAGCGACAGAACGAACAAGCAATCCTGCCCTTTGAATTTCCTCAGACATCTAACATCTTAACAGAAAATTTGTCAGTTTTTCAAGGTATTTGAACGATTCAAAGATTTTTTGAAAAGCTTATGTAGCTATTTATTCAATTTTATACAGTTTATTTTTAAATGAAGTAAAATAGATACTGGATTTTGAAATATATATTACAGAGTGTTTTTAAAAATGAAATTGTTTTTAAAAAATTATATACCTGCTTTTCTTTCAGGGACAATCCTCATATTCTGTTTCCCTTTTTTTGATATATTTTACCTTGCATGGATAGCCATAGTACCTTTTTTACTATCACTATACAAAAAGAATCCAAGGGAATCTTTTATAGCAGGTTTTGTTTTTGGTCTTCCATATTTCTTCGGAACACTTTACTGGATATATCATTCAATAAATCACTATGGTAATATTCCTTTTCTGATAAGCATTATGATCGTTATATTACTCTGTGCCTATCTCTGCCTATATACAGGCATTTTTGCAATACTTTTTTCAATCAGCATCAATCATACAAAACTACCAGCTTTATTAATTGCGCCTTTATTCTGGACGGTATTAGAATTTCTGCGTTCTTATATATTTACAGGCTTTCCATGGTCAAGCATTGGATACAGCCAATATAAGTTTCTAACTGCCATTCAGATAGCTGATATAACTGGTATATATGGAGTATCGTTCCTTATTCTGTCCGTTAATGGTGCATTTGCTGATATTTTTCTACTTAAGAACCGCTTGAAAGACGTGCCTCTTTTTCCTCTTTCATATTCGGTAATCGGATTTGCTATCCTCTGCTTGGTAACAATTTCAGTATTTATTTATGGGTATATGAGATTAAATGAAGAGAGACAGGGCAAATTTTTTAAGGCGAGTATAATTCAAGGAAATATAGAACAGGATAAAAAATGGGACTCTTATTATCAAAATAAGGTTATAGAGACATATAAGGAACTATCAATCAGGGCATCGCTTGCCTCTCCCTCAATCATAATATGGCCAGAGACTGCTTTACCTTTTATATTCGAAGAAGATAAAGAATATTCTTCTGAACTTATTGATTTTCATAAACAATTAAATACTTATCTTCTTTTTGGAAGTATACTGGTTAAAGAAAAAAATAATGAACAATATCTATTTTCAAACAGCGCTGTAATGCTTGATCCATATGGAAAGGTAACTTATATATATGATAAAATACATTTAGTGCCTTTTGGGGAATATATACCACTACAAAAAATCCTTTTTTTTATTAATAAACTTGTTGTTGGTATTGGGGATTATGTGCAAGGTGAAAGGTATATTAAAGCCGAAACCCCTTTTGGAGATTTTTCAACCATTATTTGTTACGAGGTTATTTTTCCTGGTCTTGTCAGAAAGTTTTTTTTACATGGAGGAGATTTTATAGTGAATATAACAAATGACGCTTGGTTTGGGAGGACTACCGGACCATTTCAGCATTTTAGCATGGCAACTTTTCGCGCAATAGAGAACAGAAAACCTATAATCAGGGCTGCAAATACAGGGATTTCAGGTTTTATAGATAGCAATGGAAGAATATTATCTAAAACGGCTCTTTTTCAAAAAACATTTTTAACAGAAAATCTAAAAACTGATTCTACAATAAGTTTTTATTCTAAATATGGAGATCTTTTCATTTATATATGCATTATACTGTCAGTATTATTATTGTCAAATGTATCAAGCAAATATAAAAAATTTAAATTATAAAGGAGGTTTTATGCTTTTACAGAATGAATTAAAAGAAGAACTAATAAATCTTAGGGAAAAAATAGAATCTTTAAGAGGTTATCTTTGATTTAACAAATCTTAAAGAAGAAATTAAAACAATAAAGGCTAAACTCTCTAATAACAAAGTGTGGTCATCTCCGCAGATGACACGTGAACTTCTTAAAAGACAATCTCAACTCGAAGATATTGTTTCACATTTTGAGTCTCTATCTAACAGGTTATCATACCTGGAAGATTCGATAGACATACTCGAGGAAGAAAGTGGCGAGCTCTTTCTTAATGAATTACATAATGATATTAAAGGTCTGAAAGAAGATTTAGATTCTCTTGAAATTGAATATCTTCTTTCAGGTCAGATGGATAAAAATAATGCTATTCTCACTATTCATCCTGGAGCAGGTGGAACAGAAAGTCAGGATTGGGCTCAGATGCTTATGAGAATGTATCTTAGGTGGGCTGAACGACATAAATTTTCAACTCAGATTGTTGATCTAATTATAGGTGATGAAGCAGGTATAAAAAGTGCAACCATAACAATAACAGGACGATTTGCATATGGATATCTAAAATCAGAAGCTGGTGTTCACAGGCTTGTGAGAATATCACCTTATGATGCTAATAAAAGAAGACATACTTCTTTTGCAGCGGTACTCGTATATCCTGAGATTGAAGACGATGTTGATATTGATATAAAGGAAGAAGATATCAAAATGGATACTTTCAGGTCATCTGGTGCAGGTGGACAACATGTCAATAAGACATCATCTGCTGTAAGGCTAACTCATATACCAACAGGAATTGTTGTAAGTTGTCAGAATGAACGCTCACAGTATAAGAACAGAACTATTGCTCTGAAGATTCTAAAAGCTCGTCTTTACGACCTTAAAATTAGAGAAAAGGAAAAGAAGCTTGAGGAATTTGTAGGGGATAAAAAAGGCATTGCTTGGGGGAGTCAGATAAGGTCTTATATTCTTCAACCTTATAGAGTGGTAAAGGATCACCGGACTAATATGGAAACAGGAAATGTAGAGTCAGTACTGGATGGAGAAATAGATAGTTTTATAAAAGAATATTTAAAGAAAAAATAATTTTGTCTCTACTACTAATAAAATATATTATTTAAGAATAGTTGTTGTAGTAGTAAGAGTGGATATGTTGAATAATAAAATTAATTATGATAAATAAACTTTTTTAATTGTGAATAAATGGTTTAAAAAAGAACTATAATTTAAAGAAAAAATTTAAAATAAAGAAAAAATAATTTTATCAACAAAAACATAACAGATTTTCTTGTCTTGAATGTTAGTATTTGGATATAATGATATACCTCTCAAATTTAGAAAAATAAAAGTTATTAACACTTGTTAATAAAATGTTAATAAATAAAGTTGAAGGACGGAATTAAGTATTTTCAAAATACCTGGATAGGCTGGTCAATATAAGAAAATTTACATATAGGGGTATGTTTTAATGACAGTTGAGGAAATATGGTCAAATAGTCTTTCAAAAATAGAAAAAAAAGTTGGAAGCAGTATAATTGAACTGTGGTTCAGGCCAATTAAACTCACGCAGATTAAAGAACAGCAGTTAACAATTGATATCCCCAACCGTTTTTTTAAAGACTGGATAGAAGATAACTACCCTGAAATAATATCAGAAACAATAAGTAGTATTCTGGGACATCCAGTTAATATTAGATACAGAATTGCGGAGAAAATAGACCCTAATGTAAAAAAAATGGATATGTTATTGGAAAACCGACGACAGAAACTTGTAAGTAGAGGAATCTATTTAAACCCAAAGTATACATTTGATAATTTTGTTACAGGCCCATCTAATCAATTTGCCCAGGCAGCAGCAAAGAAAGTTGCAGAGGCTTTAGGAAAGACATATAATCCCTTTTTTGTTTATGGAGGAGTTGGACTGGGTAAAACACATCTGATTAATGCGGTTGGAAATGCGGTATTTGATAAAAGGCCAGATTTAATAGTAATTTATGTCTCTGCAGAACAGTTTACTAATGAAGTGGTATCTGCAATAAGGCATGAAAAAATGAGTGAACTTAAAGAAAAATATAGAAATGTTGACCTTTTGCTTCTTGACGATATACATTTTATTGCAAATAAAACACAGACACAGGAAGAATTCTTTCATACTTTTAATGCTATATACGATAGGCAGAGACAGATCGTGATATCGAGTGACAGACCTCCTAAAGAAATAGGTGCTGTTACGGACAGATTGAGATCAAGATTCAGCATGGGTCTTATTGCGGATATTCAACCACCTGAACTTGAAACAAAGATTGCAATTATTCAAAAAAAGGCAGAAATAGAACGGATTAATATATCTGATGATGTTGCTTATTATCTTGCCTCAAGAGTAAAGTCTAATATTCGTGAACTTGAAGGCTGTCTGATACGGCTCGGCGCTCAATCTTCTCTTACCGGAAAGCCTATAGATAAAGAAATGGCAAAACAGATACTTCGTGATCTCATTGATGATGAAGAAAAACCTGTAACAACTGATTTAATTCAGCGAATTGTAAGTGATCATTTTGGCGTTAAATTACTTGAATTAAAAGCACGTAAGAGAACCAAAGAAGTTGCTTTACCAAGACAAATAGCAATGTATCTTACCAAGCAATTAACTAACCTATCTCTGAATGATATCGGGAAGAATTTTGGTGGTAAAGATCATGCAACAGTCTTATATGCCTGTAGACAGATTGATGATAAAAGAACAAAAGATGAAACATTTAACCGATTAATTGAGAGTTTTATTCGAAAATTAAAAGGTTGAAAACAGAGCTTTTAGCTTAAAGGGAGGAATTATGAAATTAACTATATCTAAGGACGAGATGCTTGAAAAGCTTGCGAATATTCAGAATATTATTGAAAAGAAGAATACAATGCCTATACTGAGCCACTTTCTTCTCCATGCATCCAAGAAGGGTTCGTATATAATTGCAACAGATATTGAAACTGCTATAAAAGAACCTTTAGAAGCTAATATAGAAAAAGAGGGAAAGCTCTGTATTCCTGCAAGAAAACTTTTTGAGATTGTAAGGGAAGTTGAGGGAGATTTATATTTTGAAAGCCTTGAAGAAACTACAGCCGAAGGCTGGTTGAAGATTAGATCGGGTGCAAGTAATTTTAAGATTGCTACGCTTCCATCATCTGATTTTCCTGCATGGCCAAACCTGGGTGATGTTGAAGAATTATTGATTGACGCCGAAGTTCTACTGGAAATGATTGAGAAAACGCTATATTCTGCAGGGGAAAGTGATACAAGATATACACTGAATGGCCTTCTTTTCCATATGAAGCCTCAGGATAAAAATTTTATAGTTGTAGGAACAGATGGCCACAGACTGGCATTAATCAAAAGAGATATGGAAAGTGAAATGAAAAGTGAAAAGAAAATTATTGTTCCAAGGAAGGGTGTATCTGAGCTAAGAAAATTTCTTGCAGATTCTGATGGAAGCGAGGAGAAAAAGAAGGTAAAAATATCTATTGGAGAAAAACATCTTCTTTTCTCTATAGACAAGATACAATTCCTGACAAGACTAATAGAAGGCTCTTATCCAAACTATGAAAATGTCATCCCACAGTCTAATGAGAAAAAGATGTTCATTGGAAGAGAGCCTTTTATCAGGGTATTAAGAAGGGTATCTGTTATGTCCAAGGAGAGAGCAAGTGCGGTGAAGTTTGACCTTGATAAAGATACCCTCACCGTCTCATCATCAAGCCCTGACATCGGTGAGGCAAAAGAAGAAGTTGCAATAGAATATAAATTTGATAAACTTTCACTCGGTTTCAATGCGCGATATGTGCTGGATGTACTTGGAGGTATGTCAGATGAAAAAGTTGTTTTTGAATTTCAGGACCCACTTAGTCCAGTTCTTGTAAAAGAAGCCGGAAATGAATTTTATCAATGCGTTATTATGCCAATGAGGATATAGAATAGAAATAATTATGGGATAAGGAAAAAAAATGGAAGAACAGACAAATCAGCAAGAATCTTATACCGCAGAAGATATAAAAATACTAAAAGGACTTGAAGGCGTCAGAAAAAGACCTGCTATGTATATAGGCACAACAGGTATTGAAGGTCTCCATCACCTTGTCTATGAAGTTGTTGACAACAGTGTTGACGAATATCTCGCAGGATATTGCAAGAGCATTGAAGTAATAATACACCTTGATGGAAGCTGTACAGTTATAGATGATGGAAGGGGTATTCCTGCAGGTCCTCATCCAGGAGATCCTAAAGGACGTTCTGCAGCAGAGATAGCACTTACAGAATTACATGCTGGGGGCAAGTTTGAGTCAAAGGCTTATCGTATCTCTGGTGGATTACATGGAGTAGGGGTTTCAGTCGTAAATGCCCTTTCAGAATGGCTTGATGTAGAAATAAAACAGAATGGAAATGTATATCAACAGCATTTTGAAAGAGGAAAGGCAACTGGTTCTTTAACCATTGTTGGGAGGACAAGAGGTAAAGGAACGAAAATTACTTTTAAGCCTGACCATGAGATATTTGAAATTCTGGATTTTAGCTGGGATATATTATCTCAAAGACTAAGAGAATTAGCGTTTCTGAATAAAGGACTTAAAATAACATTAACTGATGAAAGGATAGAAAAAAGTCAGACATTTCACTATTCAGGTGGAGTGGTATCCTTTGTTGAATACCTTAATAAAAATAAGACACCTATTTACCCCAAACCTATTTATATACATGGTGAAAAAGAAGATCTTATTGTTGAAATAGCTATTCAATATAATGATGGTTATGCAGAAACTCTTTACACTTATGCTAATAACATCAATACAAAAGAAGGAGGAACTCATCTTGTTGGTTTCAAGTCTGCTTTGACGAGAACAGTTAATACATATGCTATCTCAAGTGGGCTTTTAAAAAATGGTAATGCTCTTGCAGGAGAGGATGTACGTGAAGGGCTCACGGCAGTAATAAATGTTAAACTCATGTCACCTCAATTTGAAGGCCAGACAAAAATGAAACTCGGAAATAGTGAGGTAAAAGGCATTGTTGAATCTATAATGAACGAAGGCCTTTCAACCTATTTTGAAGAAAGTCCTTCTATTGCAAAAAAGATCATAGAAAAAGCATTACAGGCTGCAAGGGCAAGAGATGCAGCACGTAAAGCAAAAGAACTTGCAAGAAGAAAGGGAGCACTTGAGGATACTGGACTTCCTGGAAAACTTGCAGATTGTTCAGAGAAGGATCCATCTCTGAGTGAATTATTTATTGTTGAAGGAGATTCTGCAGGGGGGTCTGCAAAACAGGGCAGGGATAGACGAACTCAGGCTATATTGCCATTGAGAGGTAAGATATTGAATGTTGAAAAAGCACGATTTGACAAAATGCTTGGCTCAGAAGAGATTAAAATACTGATAACAGCTTTAGGAACAGGAATTGGTTCTGATGATTTCGATATTGCAAAGATAAGATATCACAAGATTATACTAATGACGGATGCTGATGTTGACGGTGCACATATAAGAACACTGCTGTTAACTTTTTTCTATAGACAGATGCCTGAAATAATAGAAAAGGGATATCTTTATATTGCCCAGCCACCTTTGTTTAAAGTTAAAAAAGGCAAAACAGAAAAATATATACAGAATGAGTCAGAAATGCAAAATATGCTCTTTGAGCTTGCTTCTGAAGATATTGAATTGATTATTAGAGGTCAGACATTAAGGGGAAAGATACTAATACCATATATAAAGAGATTATATAGGTTTGAGCGCCTCATTGACTGGTTTGAACGCAGAAGAAGAGACCCTGATATCCTGAAGTTTCTTCTTTCAATCGGTATAGACAGAAATATCTTGAAAGATAGAATGAAACTTGAGAAGTTGTTGAAAATGATCAGGGAAAATGATCAGAAAACCTTTATAGGAGAGGTTGTTCTTGATGAAGAGCATCAGACTTATGGAGTAGAGATAAAGAGGCAGAATTATAAAATAGATCTGGATATCAATTTTGTTACATCGCCAGAATTCAGAGAGATTGAAAATCTTTTTAGCATTATAAAAGATTTTGGAACACCTCCTTACAGAGTAAAGATAAAGGATGAAACGATTGAAATTAATGGAAGCAAGGAACTCCTTGAGTTTATACTCTCAACAGCAAAAAGAGGACTTACAATACAGCGATATAAAGGACTTGGAGAAATGAACCCACAGCAACTTTGGGAGACTACCATGGATCCTGATAAAAGGACACTCCTTCAGGTAACAATACAGGACTCTGTTGAGGCCGATAGTATATTCACCATCCTCATGGGGGATCAGGTTGAACCGAGGAAAGAATTTATTACTACACATGCTCTTGAAGCCAGAAATATTGATATATAAAAGAGAGGAATACTCAACTTAGTAAGAAAAATGAGATACAAAAATATCAGCGTATTGTTCTATGTCAGTATAATTCTTGTTCTTGTTTCATGTTCTGAAAAAGAGGTAAAAAAGGTTTCAGATGATTCAAAAATAGCACATGAAGCCTTCAAGCTTACAGACACACTCAAAAAAGCCTATATCGAAAATGACCGAGGAACCCTTAAAGAGAATTCTACCGAGGAAGCCTTCAGTGAAATATTTGGTTCAATTAAACCCTTTGATAATGCTGAACTTATATTTACACCAACCTGGGTTGAAATTCAGGGTTCAACAGTCTCTGTAACTATTTCATGGAAAGGAACATGGAAATGGGAAGAAAAAATTACAGAAGAGCGTGGACTGGCAGTCTTTGTGTTTGAGGGCAGACCATTAAAACTTATCAAGATTAAAAGAGAAAATCCCTTTAGCTATCCATAGTTAACCCGAATAATGCAGATATTGCTCAAAAATTTCTTTAACTCGATATGATTATTTTAAATTATTTTTTGTTGTCATAGGGATAATAAAATTCGTAAAACCATAAATGATTGTTTTACTGCAGACAAGCTTATTTTTAGTGGCAGGTACTGCATGTGCCTTTTGTGCAGGAGGTGCATGAAGAAGTTCCAGCTAAAGGTTTTTCAGTACCTGAAGCATTGAATACTGAAAATTTCTTTTTTACCTTTTTTGAACTACACTTTGGACAAGAAACTTCCTGATTTCCGAATATAAGCTTTTCGAAATCTTCCCCACAACTTGTACATTTATATTCATAAATAGGCATATTTCACCTCAGAAGTTGGTCAAATTAACCCGAATAATGCATTTTCAGGTTAATAAAAGGTACAATTTTATTATAGCAGAAAACTTATTTAGATACTAACTGAAATATTGCCTCTTCGATCACTTCGATTATGTGTATAACGGGTTTATTTTTAAAACCCTTCGCAAGCTGGATAATACAGCCAGGACATGAGGTAACGATCATTTCTGCTCCAGAAGAAGAGTATTCCTTAATACAGTTATTCAGAAGAGCCTCTGAAATCTCACGAAAAGAAAAACAGAAAGTCCCTGCAAAGCCACAGCATCTATCACTTTTATGAGGGATCAAATCTATTCCGATATTTTTAAGAATCTCCCTCGGCTCCTTTTCGATCCCAAGCCCATATTTCAGGTGGCATGGATCATGATAAATTGCCGACTTAAATTTAGGTTTCGGATGCTTTGTTAGAAAGTAATCAATCTTATTAGATAAGAAAAGTGATATGTCAATTGCATCGATTCCTTCTCCAATCATTTTTGGATACTCTTCTTTAAGTGATAAAGTACATGTTGGACAAAGACTTAAGACTGCCTCAACATTCAGTCTTTTATAAAGGTCTTTATTTTTACGGGCAAGCTTGATAGCCTCTTCTTCAAGGCCGACTGCTCTTAATGGCGAACCACAGCAGACTTCACCTGCAGGTAAAATAACCTCATATCCAAGCTCGTGCAGGACATTAATAAGGGATTCTCCGATATGAGGAAGCAAGAAATTAACAGCACAACCTGTGAATACAGCTACACGACCTCTCTTTTTAGGAACAGTTATTACATGTAGACTGCCCTTCAATGTATGTTCAGGAAGTTCAAAGGGAAAAGGAATTACCTTTTTTTTGAGATAGGGTAGAAGGATGTGCTTGGTTGAATTGAGCATATTAAAACTCAGGTTGGAATTTTTTGTGAACAGATTCAGAAAAAACCGAAGAAGCTTTCTCTTTTTATCAGTTTTTCTGAGAATCTTTCTGCCATGATAGATAACTTCTTTGATATCAATTTCAAGAGGACAGAGACTTATGCATTTTCCACATAATGTGCAACTGAATATCCGATCATTTAAAAGGGAAGAAGTTTCTAACTGGCCTGATGCAAGCATCCATAGCAGAACAAGCCTTCCCCTTGCACTCATTGCCTCTGATGAAACTTCATCATATGTAGGGCAATAGGCCTTACAGCTTCCACAGCGTATACACTTTGAAAGCTTTTCAAGATAAATTGAATCTTCCATTTTGAGTTATACCTTCTGGCAAAAATATTCTTTCCAGAATAGTTAAGTCTCCTCTATTTCTTGAGATTTCTGTTCATGCTACCACTTTGATAGCCATCAAGGTCAAAAGTTATATAGGAATAGCCGAGAGATTTAAGGGTTTTTGTAATAAGGGTTCTTTTCTGAGGACTTAAGAATAGCTGGAATTTCTTTACTGAAACTTCTATTCTTGCAATATTGCCATGCTCTCTCAGTCGTATTTCCTGAAATCCAAGGGATTTGAGAAAGTCTTCAGCCTCAAGCACTTTTCTGAGTGATTCGGTAGTAATTCTCTGATAATAAGGAAACCTTGTTGCAAGACAGGAAGAAGAAGGCAAATTCCATGTTGAAAGTCCTAATTTTTTTGAATGTGCTCTGATTTCTTTTTTTGAAAATTCAGCTTCAATTAGAGGGCTTCGTATCCCATATTTTTCTGCTGCTAATCTGCCGGGTCTGTAATCTTTAAGGTCGTCCTGATTACTTGCCTCGAGTATAAACATGTAATTATATGTTTTAGCAATATCCGATAACTTTTTAAAAAGTAGATCCTTACAGATAAAACATCTTTTAGGAGTATTTTCTACAAATTCTTCAATAGAAAGCTCATCGGTATTTATTTCTAAATGTTCAACTTTAGCAGCTTCTGCAAATCTTCTTGCATTCAAGATATCTTCAGGAGATCTAATTTTAGAAACAGCTGTAATGGCAAGGGTTTTGATATCAGCAAGTTGCATAGCCTTTAAAAGAAATGTGCTGTCAACACCCCCTGAATAAGCAAGCACAGCACTTTTCATGTTTTTTAAAATATTAATAAGATGTTTTAATTTTTTTGACATGTATATTTTTATGTTACTTCCCAAAAGATATATACGTCAAATCGACGTAGTGGTTGAAAGAAAGAAAAAAAACTTCTAATGGCACATTTTGGACAGATATATCTTTACAATACGGTCACTTCATAATTTTCCTGATGTAGGGTGCGGCTTTCTCTTATGGTAACTTTAACACCATATCGTGTTTCAATGTCTTCGATTCCAGCACGTTCTTCATCAGAGAGGAGTTCTGCAACTGATGGGTGTGCTGTTACAATAATTCTTTCTGCACTGTGCCGGGCAAGTCTTATGACCTTTCTGAAAATTTCATAACACAGAGTTCTCGGAGACTTCACAAATCCCTTACCTTCACAGTAAGGGCATGTTTCGCATAGAGTTCTACCCAGACTCTCCCTGACTCGTTTTCTTGTCATCTGAATTAAACCAAGATCTGATATATGTGAAATGGTATTTTTTGCCCGGTCTTTTTTCATTGCTTCAGTGAAGGCGTTAAAAACTCTTTCCCTGTTTTCATACCTTTCCATGTCTATAAAATCAACTATGATAATGCCACCAAGGTTTCTGAGTCTGATTTGATAAGCGATTTCTTTAACGGCCTCAAGATTAGTTTTCAAAATAGTATCTTCAAGCTCTTCTTTTCCTACAAACTTTCCAGTATTAACATCAATAACAGTCATTGCTTCAGTCTGGTCAATTACAATATACCCACCTGATTTTAGCCACACCTTTCTGCCAAGAGCACGTTGAGTGTCAAGCTCGATTCCAAAAGCTTCAAAAAGTGGCTCTGTTCCTTCATACAACTCTATTTTGCCAAGAAGCTTTTCTGAATATGTTTTCACAAAATCCTTAATTCGTTCATATTCCTCTTCTGAATCAACAACAAGTCTTTTTACATCCTGTATCATTAAGTCTCTTACACTCCTGAATACAAGGTCGAGGTCGCTGTATAAAAGAGTTGGGGCAGAAACCCTGTCTTTCTTTTTCTGAATGTTTTCCCATAGCATTAAAAGGAAATCCAGATCTTTTTTTAAATCTTCTTCAACGGATCCCTCGCTTGCTGTCCTTATGATCAGTCCAAAGCCCTTCATTTTTAGATTCTCGACAATTGTTCGGAGTCTCAAACGTTCGAATTCGTCAGATATTCTTCTCGATATGCCAATATGCTCAACATTCGGCATAAGAACAAGATAACGTCCAGGAAGTGTAACGTATGAGGTTACCCTTGCCCCTTTACTACCAATAGGGTCTTTAGATACTTGAACAAGGATTTCCTGTCCTTCCTGAATCAGCTCTTCGATAGTAAGGTCAGGTCTTCCTTTGCGTGAGAATATCTCGATAGAATTTACCTTTTCCTCTTCATCAAGAAACGATGCAAAATCTTCAAGCCCAGCGTGGATGTCTGTAACATAGAGGAAAGCTGCTTTTTCAAGCCCGATATCCACAAAGGCAGACTGCATCCCTGGAAGGATTTTTACGACTCTGCCTTTATAGATATTACCCACAAGGCTCGCATCACGTTTTCTCTCAACATAGAATTCAACTACCTGTCCTCCTTCGAGAAGGCCGACTCTAATTTCATCACGCGTTGCATTAATAAGTATTTCGTTTTCCATAGTCAATCAATATAATCTACCATCTGGAGGCTGTTTTTTTGAAGAGGTTTAATCCAACCACTTTTCCAACCATATAGTGATATACGTGTAATGTCAAGTTCTTCAAATGGAGTATTCATAATGACTTGAAGTATCTCGCTAAGTCTTACTTTCGTTTCTTCATGATCTACCAGAATAATTGATACTGTATTTTCATTAATTTGTTTTACTTCTTCCAACATATTCCTGAGATTGACTTCTTTCTGGTTCCTTTTAAAAAAAATCTCTTTTTCTGATAAAAACTTATTTATATTTGTTAATTTCAGCCCTTTTATCTCATATTCATATCTTTTAATGAAACTATTAAGTGACTCTGTATCAAAAGGTATAACAGCCATATCCTTAATATATATACCTTCAGGCAAAACGGCATTAATATTTTTTTTATAAGTTGTGAGATCAAAAGGCTGTAATACTTTCATATCAAAATATTCAGACAGTCCTGCAACACCTACAGCAAGTGGTGGACCAAAAGATATCTCTGGAACCGGGTGATATCCTTTAGAATACTCAAGGTTAACATCTGCCCTTCTGAGAGCGCGAATTATTACTGACATAACCTCAAGATGCGAAAGATATTTCAATAAACCTGTTTTTGAAAATTCAGCCCTTATCCTTATTGGCATGAAATGAAGAGGTTGAGAAGTTGTATAACTTATATTATTATTTTCGTATCTTCTTAATTTCTGATCGCAACGGAGTCCGCAGTTATGACAGACTTTTCTGCAATCAATTGTTATGTTTCCTGATAATCCCTTCTGATATTCTTTCCATAGAAATTCTTTTGTAACTCCGGTATCTATCTTCTCCCAAGGCAGGGTATCAGTAAAGGTATAAGTTTTTTTTGCATATTCTTCCACATCTAAGCCAGTTCGATTCATGGCTTCTTTCCATTTATCAAAGTCGAAAACTTCTGACCAGCCGTCGAGCCTGCAACCGAGTGACCAGGCAATTTCAATGAGAGATGAGAGTTTTGCATCACCTCGTGAAAACGCAGCTTCTAATAAACTCATATTTAAGTTATGTGTTTTTATATAAACCCCTTTTTTCGATAGTTTTTTTGTGATATAGCCTTTTTTCTCTTCCATCTCATTTATAGGATTCTGTCCATACCACTGGAAAGGTGTATGTGCTTTTGGAACGAATGGAGATATACCGATATTAATATTTACACGCCGTTTTGTATTCTGTTTTGCAATTTTCAAAGCGAGCATAACCATCTGAATAATTCCTTCAATATCTTTTGTCGTCTCTGTTGGGAGTCCTATCATGAAGTAAAGTTTAAGTTTATGCCACCCTTCTTCAAAAAGTATTTTTAAAGCGTTTTCATAATCAGAATCAGAAAAATCTTTGTTTATTACATTTCTCAGTCTATGAGTTCCTGCTTCTGGTGCGATAGTAAAGCCAGTTTTTCTGACAGTCCTGATCTCCTTTAAAATATTGCGATTTATCGATGCGACCCTGAGGGATGGAAGAGATAAAGAGATTCTTTTTTTATGAAATAGATTATTGAAGTTTTTCACAATCTGTAAAAGGCAGCTATAGTCCCCAGCACTTAGAGACGTGAATGAGACTTCATCATAACCTGTATTTTTAAGATTTTTTTTGGCTAAATCCAGAACTTTATCAGGACTTCTTTCACGAACTGGCCTGTATATTATGCCTGCCTGACAGAATCTACAACCCATTGAACAGCCTCTTGAAACCTCGATGTTAATTCTGTCATGTATAATTGCAGTGTAAGGGATGACAGGATTTTCCGGATAGGGGGCATCATCAAGATTTTGAATGAAGCGTCTTTTAATCAAATATTCTTTCTTTGTACTTTTATTAAAGATATTTAAGGGAGTCTTATGAATAGCAGGCACATATATACCTTCAATATTTGAAAGAGCGTAAAAGAGAGATTCTTTTTTACCATCTCCTTCGGATTTCCATAAATAATATATATTTAGTATTTCTTTTATCGCATCTTCACCATCTCCTATTAAAAAGGCATCAATAAAAGGAGACATTGGAAAGGGGTTTACAGTGCATGGCCCACCAGCAATAACAAGTGGAAAAAGATGCTCTACACGGTCTTCAGTTCTTAATGGAACACCACCAAGTGAAAGTATATTAAGAACAGTTGTAAATGAAAGTTCGTATTGAAGACTGAAACCAATAATATCAAATTCTCTCAAAGGACGGTTGAACTCAAGTGATTCAAGTATTATATTGCCTGATTTCATTTGAGCTTCAAGATCAATCCATGGAGAAAAAACCCTCTCTGCAGAGGCAAAAGGAAGGTCATTGATAATTTTGTAAAGAATTTTCAGCCCGAGATGAGACATCCCTATTTCATAAATGTCAGGGAATGCAAGGGCAACCTTAACAGGGGCTTTCTTGTAAATTGCATTAATTTCTTTATTGATATACCTGCTTGGTTTTTGTATCGAAATGAGATTCACTGAATAAGGATACCATAGAATAAACGCTATCTACAAATTTCAAGGGATGGTGTTAAAAAAACAAAAATTTCATTCTTGCGATTAATTTTTTAAGAATTAATCTGACAGTTTTTAAAAAAAAGTCAGAAGCTTTCTATACAGATTTCTATTTTTTCTTATGAGTTACACAGAATTTTGATTTTCCTGATACCGGATTTTTACACCTTTTCCCTTTCGTTGTTTTTGCAGCGCATGTTGCTTTTTTAACTGCCATGGTTCCTCCTTAATTTAATTGTTATGAAAAGCTTGATTGCATTCAGTATAGCATAAATAAAGATTAATAAAGAAAAAAATCAAGGATGAATAATTATTATCCGTGATATAATATTCAGAATGAATTGCCTGAAAAGAATAAATATTATTTTGTTTGTTTTAATTTTCATCATAATATCCTGTTCGGGTAAGTCTTCTGTTAAACCTCCTGAGAAATTTGACGCTGAGAAATCATTCGAAACAGCCAATGAGCTACTCGAAAAAAAAGATTATGAAAAATCGCGGACAATTTTTCTTGAAATCAAGAACAGAGACTTTACAAAGAAATTTGCTCCCTTAGCACAACTCAGAATTGCAGACTCTTATGTTAAAGAGGAAGAGTTTGAACTTGCGGTTACTGAATATAAAAGATTTCTTGAAACCTATCCAGATCATCAGTATGCTCCTTATGCTCAGTACCAGATTGCTACTGTGTATTTTAACCAGATAGAGGGTCCTGAAAGAGGTTATGGCGGAGCAGCTAAGGCACTTGAAGAATTTGAGAAATTGAAAAAAATATTTCCAAGGAATCCATATAAGGATATTATCGAAGTAAGAATCGAACAGTGCAGAAATATCATTGCTGAATACGAATATCTTGTCGGTGAATTTTATTACAAAAAAGGTTCTTATAATGCTGCGATTGGCAGATTTGAAGAATTATTGAAAAAATATCCGGATTATAAAAAATTGTCTGATGTGCTCTACTATACTGGAATGGCATATAAAAAGCTTAATCAGAGGGAAATGGCTTCAGAGTATTTTAGACGTCTCATTGACACTTACCCAGAAAGCAAATTTGCTTCAGATGTAAAGAAAGAAATAGATACCTTAAAAAGTGATTAAAAAAAAGACAGTGGTTTATTATCCTGTATTCCTAAACCTCGAGAAAAAAAAAGTTGTTGTATGTGGTGGTGGTCATGTTGCTGAGCGGAAAATAAGTTTTCTCTTAAAAACAGGAGCAGAAGTGACCGTGATAAGCCCAAAAATTACCCGGAGGCTGGAGAAAATAAAATCACAAAAGAGGTTAAAACATATTTGCCGAGGATACCGTAGAAGTGATATGAAAGATGCATTTCTGGTGATTGCTGCAACAGACAATATTTCAGTAAACGAACGGGTTGCTCAAGATGCTCAATGTCTTGTGAATGTTGTTGATGCTCCTGATTTTTGTAATTTTATTGTGCCTTCTACTGTAAATCGTGGGTTGTTAAAATTAGCTATATCTACAAGCGGAGTCAGTCCTGCACTTGCAAAGACTATTCGAATTGAACTCGAAGATCAGTATGGAGTAGAGTTTTCTAAGTTTCTGGAGTTTTTACAGAATATTCGCGCAAAAGCAATGAAGTTTATAAATGACAGGAAGAAGAGGAGGCAATTTTTAGAATATATAGGATCACGCGTGATGGTTGATATTTTAAGACAAAAAGGCGTGATGGAGGCAAAGAAAGTTATCACCCTATTATTGAAAAAATATATAAGAAAAGAATATAATTAATATTAATATTTATGGATATACATCAATTACGAGTATTTACCTTAGTATATAAAAATAATAGCTTTTCGAGAGCATCTAAAGAGCTTTATCTTACTCAGCCCACTATCAGTAGCCATATTAAAGGATTGGAAGATGAACTTGGATGTAAACTCTTTGACAGATTAGGAAGGAGTATTATCCCAACAAAAGAGGCGGAAGTTTTATATACCCATTCGTTAGAGATTATTGCAAAAGCTGAATCCCTGAAGGAAGAAATACTGAAAATAAGAAAAGACCTTTCAGGTAAATTGATTATAGGAGCTAGCACTATCCCTGGAGTATACTTGATACCTCGCATGATGTCAGCTTTTCAGAAGAAATATCCAGCTATTTCATTTCAGATTCTAATATCTGATTCAAAGGGTATTATTGAAAACATCTTAAAGCATTCATTGCTCCTTGGAATAGTTGGAGCAAGACTTGACAATGAAGATGTAGATTATGTTCCTTTTATTGAAGATGAGCTAATTGCTGTCTCTGCACCTTCCTTTACAAAGAATTTGGAGATGACCTTAAAAGAGTTGGTCCAGATGCCAATGGTATTCAGAGAGGAGGGTTCAGGGACAAGACAAGTTACTGAGAAATTCCTGGAAAGTGCCGGGATAGATACTGATAGCCTCCAGATAGCGAGTATTTTTGGTTCTACTGATGCTGTTAAACAGGCAGTTAAGGCGGGACTTGGTATTACAATTATATCAAGATTTTCAGTTTCTGATGAATTGGAACATAATATTTTGAAAGAAATAAAAATTTCGGATATTCAAATGAATCGAAGATTTTACATTGTTACCCACAGAAAGAGAACACTTCCCAGAATTTATAACGCATTCTTTGAATATATCCTCGATGAATACAAGAAATTCCGTATAACAACAAAAAATAATTTAATAAAATCATCGAGTTAAAGAAATTTTCGAGCAATATCTGCATTATTAAGAACAAGACCACATTTTTTTATTAGCTTAATATCTTCTTCAGGCATTCTTCCTGATGTGGTTAGATAATTACCTGTCATCAGGCTGTCAGCTCCAGCAAAGAAGACAAGAGAATTAAATTCCCCCAGTATTTGCATTCTGCCACCACAGATTCTTATTTCTTTATGTGGGAGTATAAATCTATAAAGACTGACAATCTTCAGTGCTTCAAAAGGGTGTAAATATTTTCTCTTACCAAGAGGTGTACCCTTAATAGGAATGAGAAAGTTAATTGGGATAGAGTCGATATCAAGTTTCTTCAGGTTAAAAGCCATATCAATTCTATCATCCCATGTCTCGCCCATTCCAAATATACCGCCTGAACATACAGACAGGTTAGCAGACTTTGCTACCTGTATGGTTTCGAGCTTTTCTTTATACCCGTGTGTCCTGCATATTTGTGGAAAAAATCGTTCAGAGGTTTCAAGATTGTGATGATAACGCTCGAGTCCAGCATCCTTTAACATTAAAAGTTCTTTTTTAGTAAGAAAACCGAGACTTGCACAGGGGAGAAGGTTAAGGGCTTTGATTTCAGAAATCATAACAGCTATATTTGAAAGGTCTTTCTTTAATATTTTTCTTCCACTGATAACTAATGAAAACCTTTTTACACCAGATAGCTTTGCTTCAGTAGCTAACTGAAGAACAGTCCTTTTACTGAGAAGTGGGTAGACTTTTATCTTTGCTGTACTTTTTGAGGACTGCGCGCAGAAATCACAGTCTTCGCTACAACCGCCTGATTTTGCATTAACAATAGAACACAATTCAACCCTATTAGCTTTGAAATAATTTCTTATTCTATTCGCAGAAGAAAATAGGTCTAAAATATTTGAATCTGAAATACTGATTAAGTAGTTTGCATCTTCCTTTGTTAAAGAATCACCGTGAAGAACTCGTTTTTCAATCTGGTTAATCTCCTCCAGAACCTTCACCTGGACCTCCTGGATAAAGAAGTCGTTCAACAGGCTGAATGAGCTTGATCGTAACTTTTACCTTTCCATCTTTTTTTAGCCAGTAGTAAACATCAATAACATCATCAAGGCTGTAAGAAAAAGGATGATAGAGGGGTCTCAATTCAAAGCCTATAATATTCCCATTCGCATCCAGAATCTTGCTGAATAGATATTTATGAAATGCATAATGAGAACTTACAAAACTTTTTGCCAGCTCAAAAACTTCTTTATCAGGAACAGATTTTTTAACCTTGTAATCAAAATCAGGTGCATATGGTTCAAAATAATAATGATCTCCTTCTTTATCAAAAATAGCGACCCTTTCAAGATCATCAACAAATCTTCCACCATAAAGAATGAGAGTAAATACCCCTTGTATATCGGAAAGATCAGCAGCTTTTGTCTTTAAGGGTGAATTTGCTGAAATGCAAAGAGATGTAAGACATAATAAAAAAACTAAAAAGAAACTGATTGTGCGAAAAGTACTTGTTTTCATATTACACTCCTTTATATGAAAATCTTGCTTATGATATATTTTTACCATATCATCTGTTTCATATGTTTGTAAATCTCATAGTAATTTAGCCTAAATCCTCATCTTTTCAGAACATACATATTCCGTATGATATAATTTACAAATGAAGATATCTTTGATCATTTTTGATTTAGACGGCACTCTTGTTGATACGAGCAGAGATATTATGCATGCTTTAAATTATGCTATAAGACCTTTTAGCAATAAAATCTTAACTGTTGAAGAGACCATCGGTCTGATAGGGGAAGGTGTAACGAGGCTTGTAGAAAAGGTAATGGATGGTTCAGATTTAATGATGTGGGATGAGGTGATTGAACGATTTCTTTTATATTATGAGTTACATATTGCAGACCAATCAATAATATATCCTGGGGTAAAGGAGACACTAACAGAACTCAGAGATTATAAAATGGCGGTTATATCCAATAAAAGGGAAAATCTTTCAAAAAAGCTTTTGGATCAGGTAAATCTACTTCACTATTTTGATCTTGTAGTTGGTAGTGACACAACACCCGAGAGAAAACCTTCTCCTGTTCCTGTTATTTATTCATATAAAAATCTTGGTTTCAAAAAGGAAGAAACAGTCATAGTTGGAGACAGTAATTATGATATTGAGGCTGGGAAAGGAGCAGGTGTAAAAACTATTGCTGTTACCTATGGATACAAGGATAGAATATACCTTCTTAATGCTGATTATTTAATTGATAAATTTGATGATTTGTTGCCTGTTATTGACAGAATTTCTTATAAACTCATATAATTTTAATTTAAACTTAATATAAAGCGCCTGTAGCTCAGTAGGATAGAGCAACTGCCTTCTAAGCAGTGGGTCAGGGGTTCGAATCCCTTCAGGCGCGCCATGCAAATTTTGTAAAATAAATTTGCAGTGAATTAAATACTATTTACTGTAAACTATTGTTAGATGGTGAGTGTAGCTCAATGGTCAGAGCACTGGACTGTGGCTCCAGGTGTTGGGGGTTCGAGTCCCCTCACTCACCCCAGCAAATTTTGCATTGGGAAATTAGTAGTTAAAAATTTACAGTTAAGAGTTAAGATCAAGCGTCATCGCGCCTGTAGCTCAGTGGATTAGAGCATCGGCCTCCGGAGCCGAGGGTCGGAGGTTCAAATCCTCTCAGGCGCGCTTGATGGTGTGGGCCGTTAGCTCAGCTGGTAGAGCAGCTGACTCTTAATCAGCGGGTCGGAGGTTCGAATCCTCCACGGCTCACCAATATTTTATACTTTTTTACACCAATTATAAGCATTCTGGAACATTCTAAGCCATGGTGAGGCTTTGAGATTTTTCTTCCATTCTTCGGGCATGTAAGACCATTGCCATTTAAGAAACACTCTTTCAGGATGAGGCATCATGGCGAGATGTCTTCCATCAGGAGTGCAGAGAGCAGTTATGCCACGTGGAGAACCATTAGGGTTGAACGGATATATTTCTGTAAACTCTCCATAGTCGTCAATAAATCTTATGGGTGCAAGGTTTTTTTGTAGAACCTCTTCTTGGAATTTTTCATCAGGGAAATAAAGTCTTCCTTCACCATGGGCAATCCAGATGCCGAGAATAGAACCTTCCATCCCCTTCAACATAATCGAAGGGCTTGGTAAAATTTTTACTGTTGAAAACCGGGATTCAAACCTGCCTGATTTATTTTGAATAAATCTTGGCTGAATTTTATCAGGTATCCCTCTCCAGGGAACCCAGCCCAGAAGTGCCATGAGCTGACATCCATTGCATACTCCGAGACTGAATGTGTCTGGACGTTCATAAAAGTTTTGAAATTGTTCGAAGAGTCTTTTATTGAATCTTATGACTCCAGCCCAGCCTTTTGCTGAATCGAGAACATCTGCGTAACTGAAACCGCCAACAAATGCAATCCCTCTGAACTCATCGAGTTTAATTTTTTCTTTTAAAAGATCTGTCATCATTATATCCCATACTTCAAACCCTGCCATGTAGAAAGCTGAAGTCATTTCTCGATCTCCATTACTGCCTTCTTCACGAATTATAGCAACTCTCGGCCTAACTTCAATTAGGCTTTCCTTACTAAGTGGGGATACACAGGAGACAAAAGGAGATTCTTGTGGGACAAAAGTAAGTTTATACTCAGGGCCTTTTCTGTCGAAATTTACTTTTCTCTCTTCATCTACACACTCTGGATTTGCCTGAAGTCTATCAAGATGATAACTTGTTTCTTCCCAAATAGCTCTGAGAACTCTCATGTCTTCTTTCAGAACGGTTTGATTATTGACTGCTATATCAATTACTTTCTCTTTTATTGTATTTCCAATTATTAGATAGGGGATACTATCAGCTTTAAGATAAGATTCAATTATATCTTCATGTTCTGGAAAATATTCTAAAATAAGGCCGAGTTCTTCGGAGAATAATAAAGATATATGTTGGGATGTTGTGAGGTTATTAAGGTTTAAGTTAATTTTGATTCCGCAATTGCCTGCAAAAGCCATCTCGAGTAATGTAACGATTAAACCTCCGTCACTCCTGTCATGTCCTGAGAGAATGATGTCCTCATCTATTAGTCTTTGAATGACATAAAATGAACGTTTTAGTAATTTAGGGTCATCAACATCAGGAGATTCATTCCCTATTTGACCATATACTTGTGCTAAAGCAGTTCCACCCATTCTATATTTCCCATTCCCGAGATCAATATATATCAGTTTGCTGATACCAGGTTTTTTTATATCCGGGGTAATGATCTTTGTTATATCAGGACAGGTAACATAGGCGGAAATGACGAGGCTGCCAGGAGCCTTGATAGTTTCTGTTTCCCCAGACGAATTAGTTACCTTTGCTGCCATAGATAGACTGTCTTTCCCTCCATCAATAGCTATCCCAAGTTCAATGAGTATATCTTTGAGAGCTAAAGCAGCATCATAAATCTTTGCACCTTCTCCAGGTAGTTTTGCTGCCCACATCCAGTTCCCTGAACATTTTATATCTTCAAGAGCACTTACCTTTGCCCATAAAATATTAGTTAGAGCTTCACCTACGCTCATTCGTGCCATTGCCTGCGGATTAAGTAGTCCTTTTATTGGTTGTTCACCAATAGAAATTGCTGCTCCTCTTAAGGTTAAATGACTCTGTGCAATTACAGCCACATTTGATAATGTCAGATGAAGTGGGCCTACACACTGCTGTTGGGCAATAAGGCCGGTAACAGAGCGGTCAACTTTATTTACAAGAAATCTTTTAGAACCAACTGAGATAAGTCTGAGAACCCTTTCGAGAGATTCCCTTACTGTTAGTGTTTCTGGAAGGAAGAGTGATTCAAGTTTAGGTTTTATACTTTCAATTATAAATATTTTTCTTGGCATTTCGCCAAGAACCTTTGATAATTCAAGATTAACCGGTATTGTTCCATCATGCTCATCGAACAGCCTGATATACCCATCTCCTGTGATTTCACCTATGAAAGAACAAGGTACTTTTTCCCTTTCACAGATAGAAAGAAATTCGACTTTTCTTTCAGGTTTTAAGAGAATTGCATCATTTTCCTGATATTCCGCACCCCATATTTCCAGAACTGAAAGTGAATTATCCCCGAGTTGTATTTTTCTGATATTTATTTTTGCACCGGCAGGGTAAATAATCTCTTTTACAACATTACAGTTTCCTCCTGCCCCCTGATCATGAATACTTATGATAGGATTTCTCTCCCCCATTTCAACACATGCTCTGACTACTCTATTAACCTTTTGTTCCATTTCAGCGTCACCGCGCTGTACAGCGCTGAAATCAAGTTCCTCGATATTTTCTCCCTGTATCATACTGGAGGCAGCGCCACCCCCCATTCCTATTCTGTATGCTGGACCTCCAATCTTTACAACAAGCATACCTTTTTGAGGTTCTTTCTTTTCAATATGTTTGTCATCTATCTGGCCAACTCCACCAGTAAACATTATGGGTTTTATCCATTCTCTTCTTTCGCCATCTGGCAGTCTCAATCCAAAAGAGCGAGTGAAGCCCTGTATGACAGGCTCACCGAATTTATTCCCGTAATCAGAGGCACCATTACTTGCTTCAATCTCAATCTGGAGCGGAGTTGCAAGATTTGGTGGATATTCAAAAGATGAATCTTCCCATGGTAAGAGATAGTTAGGTATTTGAAGATTTCCGACACAATATGCAGCAGTTCCAGCAATTACCAAACTACCTTTTCCTGTAGCATGAACATCCCGTATCCTACCTCCTGTCCCGGTTTCTGCTCCAGGAAATGGAGCAACACCAGTGGGAAAATTATGCGTTTCTGCTGTAAAAATAATATGATAAAAAAGGTGCTCCTGTTTAAAACGTGACGGCAAGCCAGCATGCTCAGGCCGTAAAGATAATATTTCATATCCTCTAATAGCGCTTGAATTATCTTTAAAAGCAATAATGCTGTTATTTGGTGAATTTTTTAATGGATATTTAATTAAATCCATAAGGGAATACTCAGTTTCTTTACCATCTATAATCAGTCTGCCCTTGAAAAACCAGTGCCTTGAATGTTCGCTGTTTGATTGACTTAAGTCAAAACATTCCACATTTGTTGGATTACGACGTAGTTCTTTTACGAATAGATTATAGTAGTAATCTATATCCCATTCATCAAGTCCTAGTCCCATTGTAATATTTATTTTTCTTAATGATTCTTTTCCTTCCTCAATTAAAGGAACAATGTAAACAGGCTCTGGTTTTATTCCTGTTTCAAAAGTTGAGAGAGGTTCAGGATACAAACATTCTGTCATCCTATCGTGAATGAGATCTTGGAAAGGTTTAAGATTAAAGGTTGAAGGTTGACTGAAGACTAATTTATATCTTCTCGATCTCTCAATCCTTGTAATTTTTGTCAGACCACAGTTATTTAATATAGAAACAGCATTGGTAGACCATGCTGTGGTAAAGTTCATACGTGGGCCGACTTCTAAAAGATAGTAATGATAGATGGGAGATGAGCAGGAGTTGCAGTCCTCCTTATTCGTTAGGAAACTTTTATTACCAAAATTTTCTGGCTCAAAAGTTTCTGCAAGTAGCCATCTGAGTATTTCAAGCTCATGCTCTGTTAGTTGCGAAGAAGTTTCAACATTATAGCAATATTCTGTTTCAATATGCTCAATATCAGATGATATTTTTTGTTTTGCAATGGCTAACAGTTCATTTGTTTTTGCCTTAGAAAGAGCTGGTTTGCGAAAAAAATGTAATAAAATCATCGGGTTAATTGTATTATTGGGTTTAGCACTTTTTAATATGAGGTGCCTGCTTGTTCATAAAGTCAAATGTATTATTCAAGTTGGTGTTTAGAAGTTCCTAAAACGAGAGTCCAGTAAGTCCTTAGATTTTTACTCCTTGCAAATGACGCGCCAGCCTCTTTAAATTCCGGATTCATGATATTTTTGCAATGGCGTTCATTCCTGAGCCAAGCCCGGACAGCATCTTCTGGTGTCCTGTATCCCTGCCCAATATTCTCTCCATGAGATGTCCAGATATATCCAGCGCGATGTAGTCTTTCGCCAGGACTGCTTGAATCAGAGCCTTCATGACTTAAAAATCCATTTTTTGCCATATCAAGTGAGTGCTGTAAAGCAGTATCTGCAAGCATTTCATTCCATAAGAGATGTCCTGTTGGTTTATAATATCTGCTTCCGCACATAGTACCGTCTGCTCTTACTTTATTTATAGGTTCAAGAATGCTTTCAATATGAGAGTACTCTTTATAAATACCTGAAGTTCTATATATAATATTACCGCAACCCGATAGTATAGAAAATATTGCAAAAAAACAAACAGCCTTTTTTGCTATTCCATCTAATGCAAGATTATTCATTTATCTTCTCTCTTTTCCTGTCCCAAGTATTTAACAATAAAGTCCAGACATTTATTAATATCATCTTTTTTGAATTGTTTTGCGGTCACTGGAATGCCTCTGGGAGGTTTATCATCATATATAACTATATTTGCAAGCTGGAGTATCTTTTTTGAATTTTTTTTGAATTTATTGTCTTCTGAGCCAGAGATGAAAATAACTATATCTGGTTTTAAAACGTCGATAGCGCTATTACCCTCTATCACAATGCCTTTCTGTTCTACAAACATTCCAACAGCTATTGATAAAATTTCATTGAGTTCTGAAAAAGGGCATTGTACCCAGAGAACCTTTTCAGCACCGGCATCGAGAAATCTCTTTGTATCTTTCCCAGGTTCTGACAGGACTTTAATATCATCGGTAATTGAACTATAAAGTGAAGTCTTTGTATATTTTATAGCTCCCCAGCCTCTGAGTTTTCGAAGGATCAAAGATGCACATGTTGTCTTGCCCACTCCACTATACGCCCCGCCTATTCCAATAATAAAAGGTCTAAAACGCAAAAAAGCCTCCAGTTTTTAACCTGAAAATTGTTTTTCTGTGGCTAAAACTTCTTCTTCAGAATGCACCTTTTGTATATCTTTATAACTGCATTCTTTGCTCTGACAGAATATAGTTATATTCCCTGTTTTTTTATTCTGTTTTTCGAAGAGAACAGATGCATTACATTTAGGACATTTGCTCGGAATAGGTTTATACCACGAGGCAAATTTACATTCAGGATAATTACTGCAGCTCCAGAATACCTTCCCCTTTTTCGAACGTCTCTCTACAATCTCTCCTCCATCTTTTGGGCACTTTATCCCGGTGGATAAGGGTTTAGTATTTTTGCATTCAGGATATTTTGAGCAGGCAAGAAATTTGCCATATCGTCCTGATTTTATTACCATTGGAGCCCCACATTGCTCACATATCTCATTTGTCTCTTGAGCAATAGCTACAGCTTGTTGATTATTTAGTGTTTGTTCTGCATTTTCGATTGGCTTGGTATTTCTACATTTAGGAAATCCTGAACAAGCCATAAATCTTCCGTGTCTACCCCATCGTTTAACCATGGGAAGACCACATTTTTCACATACAGTATCTGTCGGTATATCTTTTGGCTTAACTTTGCCTACAATTTTTATTGCTTCATTAAGCTTAGTACTGAATGGTTTATAAAAATCATTCACTACAGTAACCCATTTCATCTTCCCATCCTCAATCCTGTCGAGTTTATCCTCCATTTTTGCTGTAAAACCTACATCTATTAGTTCGGTAAACCTTTCAACGAGGAAGTCATTTACAACCACACCAAGTTCTGTAGGTTTAAATTTTCCATCAAACTTGGTAACATATTTTCTATCCTGTATTGTTGATAAAATTGCTGCATACGTGCTTGGTCTTCCAATTCCTTTTTCTTCCAGAGCTTTAACAAGTGTCGCTTCTGTATAACGAGGTGGTGGTTGTGTGAAATGCTGTTTAGGTTGTATATTTATCAACTTTAGGAACTCCTTTTCCTTCAACGATGGTAAGGTTAGTCCATTTTCTTCTTCAAGTTCGTCTTTTCCTTCTGTATATAGAGCCATGAAACCATCAAAGTTTACCACTGTACCTGATGCACGAAATTCATAAGAAGGCAACCCGGCGGAAGGGTTATCCTGTAAGCTTTTAGAATTATCAGTTATTGTCTGGATAATAAATGTTGTCAGTTCAAGTTGAGCCGGTGACATCTGGCTAGCAATAAAACGATTCCATATGAGTGTATATAGTGCATGTTGATCTTTTGTGAGATATTTCTTAATTTCTTCTGGACTTTTATCATGATATGTAGGCCTTATTGCCTCATGTGCTTCCTGAGCTGATGATCTGCTTTTGTAAATTGGAGGTTTTTCAGGCACATAATTCATGCCAAATTTTTTTTCAATCATTTTTCTTGCCCATTCCTGAGCCTCAGGGGCTACTCGATGAGAATCCGTCCTCATATATGTAATAAGCCCGATTGAACCCTCATCCCCAAGCTCTATCCCCTCATAAAGTTGTTGTGCGATTGCCATTGTCTTTTTCGCAGTAAATTTCAATTTTCGAGCTGCTTCTTGTTGAAGAGTGCTTGTAATGAAAGGAGGATACGGCATTCTCTTTCTTTGTTTACGCTCAATTTTATTAAGTATAAAATCCTTATTTTTCAAATCCTGAATGAGTATGTTTGCTGTTTTCTCATCAGGGATAAGAAATTTATCTGTTTTTTCTGCCTGTTTTACTGATTCACTTAATAGGTGATTTATTTTGTATAATCTGGCCCAGAAAGTTGGCTGCCTTGAACCTTCAAATTCTGCGTTAATACTCCAGTATTCTTCAGACCTGAATTCATTAATTTCACGTTCTCTATCAACAATCAATTTGACAGCAACAGATTGCACCCTGCCTGCACTCAGCCCTTTCCTTACCTTTCTCCATAAAAGCGGACTGAGATTATACCCTACAAGCCTGTCAAGAATTCTTCTTGCCTGCTGTGCTTCAACCTTATTCATGTCAATCTTTGTCGGATTTTTTATTGCTTCCTTTACAGCACGTTCGGTTATTTCATTAAAAACAATCCTGTAGATTTTCCCGTTAGGAGATTGTGACTTTTTTTCAGAGATTTCAGATGCAATATGCCAGGCTATCGCTTCTCCCTCCCTGTCAGGGTCAGGAGCAAGAAAAACCTCGTCGGCCTCTTTAGATGCTTTTTTAAGTTCTTTGACTATTTTTTCTTTTCCAGGAATAACAACATACTTGGGCTGAAATCCATTATCTATGTCAACCCCGAGATTTTTTTCGGGAAGGTCCTTTACGTGACCTATAGATGCCTTAACTGCATACTTTTTCCCAAGAATTTTATGGATTGTTTTTGCCTTTGCAGGTGATTCAACAATTACAAGTGAACTCATGCCAAATAAAACCTCTTTCCTGTTATTTGTTTGACAGCTCCTTTAAGTTCTAATGCAAGTAGAATGCCCAATACCTTTGATGCAGGCAGACCACTTTCTCTTGAAATTATATCTATCTGTTTTGGCTCACCAGAGAGGAATGTGCATACTTCTCTTTCTTCGCTTGTGATTTCAATCTTTGCCCTATCTTTGATTTTAATAAACCCCTTCAGGACAGGCGCAAGTTCTGTAACAATATCTTTTGCATTGGTTGTAAGTATTGCGCCATTTTTAATAAGTTGATTAGTACCATCTGAATTGCTTGAGGTAATATTTCCGGGAACCGCAAAGACTTCCCTATTCTGTTCAATTGAATACTTAGAGGTAATAATGGAGCCGCTATCAGATGTTGCTTCTATAACGAGTACGCCGAGTGAAAGCCCGCTGATAAGTCTGTTTCTCCTTGGGAAGTTTTCTTTATCAGGTGGAGTCCCTAAAGGAAATTCGCTCAGAACATAACCATTCTGAGCAATTTTTTCCATTAGTATTCTATTTTCCGGTGGATAAGGTTTATCAAGTCCTGAACCCAATACAGCAATCGTTCTTCCCCCTGACCTGAGTGCACCTCTGTGAGCTAAAGAGTCGATCCCTCTTGCCAAGCCACTTACTATTGTAAACCCCATTGATACAAGCTCATCAGAGATCTTTTCAGTAACAACTATACCATAATCTGTTGGCTTGCGTGATCCAACTATTGCAATTGCATATCTGTCCTGTGGCCAGGGATTGCCTTT
The DNA here is from genome assembly GCA_013388455.1 of Nitrospirota bacterium. Taxonomy (NCBI): domain Bacteria; kingdom Pseudomonadati; phylum Nitrospirota; species Nitrospirota bacterium. Next base: position 34,731 of record JACAFF010000005.1, on the reverse strand, counting down.
TAGATATAGAACAATGGGAGCATCCACAATCTCCCTCAGTAATTCAGGATATAATTGATCTTGAAAATTGATAGCTTTAATCTCATTCTGCTCCATAAGTTTCAACTGTTTTTCTATTAGACCCCATGCACTGAATTCTTTTATATTTTTAAAATGTTTTGATCCTATACCATCAATCTTAAAAAGTTCATCCTTTTTTGCATTAAAAATTCTTTCAGGTGTTTTAAACATCGACAGTAACCTCTTCGCTTTTACAGGACCTATATCCTGCAACATGGACAACGCTATCCAATATTGTATTTCAGACATTTTGGACATATATTAAGCTATTTGCTTTTTTTCATCTTCTGTAACATTAAACGCAGTGCATTAAGCTTTATGAAGCCTTCAGCATCCTTTTGATTATATACTTTCTCTTCCTCAAATGTTGCAAGTTCAGGATTATATAGTGAATGAGGAGACTTCCTCCCGGTGACAGAACAATTACCCTTGTAGAGCTTTAATCTTACAGTTCCTGTGACGTTCTTCTGCACCGTATCTATAAGACTCTGAAGTGCAATCCGCTCTGGAGAAAACCAGTAACCATAATAAATAAGCTCTGCATAATGTGGTATTAGAGAATCCCTCATGTGCATGACTTCCCTATCGAGTGTTATTGATTCTATTGCCCTGTGAGCGATATGCAAAACAGTTCCGCCTGGTGTCTCATAGACACCTCTTGACTTTATTCCAACGTATCTGTTTTCTACTATATCAACTCTTCCGATACCGTTCTTCCCAGCTATGAGATTTAGCATTTTTAATAAGTTAACAGGGGAAAGGCTCTTATTATTAATTGCTACAGGATCTCCATTTCTATAAGAGATTTCAATATATAAAGGTTTGTCAGGAGCTTTTTCAGGTGGTGTTATTATTGTATACATATCAGATGGAGATTCTTTCCAGGGGTCTTCAAGGACTCCCCCCTCATAACTTATGTGAAAAAGGTTTCTGTCTATACTATAAGGTTTTGCTTTTGTTGCACTAACAGGGATCCCTTTTTTATTTGCATAATCAATGAGAGCCTGTCTCGAATTGAATGGCCACTCTCGCCAGGGTGCTATCACTTTTATATCAGGCTTGAGCGCATAATAGGTAAGTTCGAATCTTACCTGATCATTTCCTTTTCCTGTAGCACCATGTGCTACAGCTTCAGCTTTCTCTTTTAATGCGATCTCAATCTGTTCTTTTGCAATTAAAGGACGGGCGATTGATGTTCCAAGGAGGTATGAACCTTCATAGACCGCATTTGCCCTGAGCATTGGGTAAATATAATTTTTAACAAATTCTGCCTGTAAATTTTTGATATAAACCTTTGAAGCCCCATTCTTCAAAGCTTTTTCTTTTAATGATTTAATGTCATCCCCCTGGCCGAGATCTGCACAGAAGGCGATAATTTCTGCTTTATATTTCTCTTTCAGCCATTGTATCGCAACAGATGTATCAAGACCTCCAGAATATGCAAGTATAATTTTTTTATACATGGATAAGCCTCCGATGGATTAATTGACTTCCAAATTTAAAACTTAGCATAAATTATAAAAAATATACAACACCCTACCCAGAACCCAATTGTTATCCTCTCTTTACTGAAAAGTTATTCCGAAAATTAACTTAATAGAATATTTTTATAATTGTGTGATATATTTTTTTATGATTAAAGATCTCAGGCTCCACGGCAATATTGGCCCCATAGAGTATTTTGTATTAGTTGGCGGTTCTGGTGTTAATAACACATATTTTTATGATGAAAGCATTTCTGGTATTAGGTTTTTTTCAAGAGGAAATGAATTTACCTTGACAGAAGAAGGAATACACTATAAGGGGACAGGTGGAAGCTTCTGCGAATATATGTTTGGAGTCGAAAAACCTTTTAAGGATCTTATGAAGAAGAATGTGGCAAACAGGCTTATAATGTTTGGAGCATTCCTCGATGCTAATGAAAGAGTTATCTTCACTAATGATATTGAGGGTAAGGAGTCCTTTTATCGTCTTTTTCTCCATGGACATGCCGTAGTTAATTATTACTTTTTTGTATCTTCAGATTTTAAGGGAGAGTATAAAAAGAGGCAAAAATATTTGCTCGGTGCAGTCGGGAAATTTCTCAAAAGGACATCACTTATCGCAGATGACCATGATACAGAAGTCCTTGATAATTTTGTATCTGCGCTTAAGGAGCGACATGCCACTGTATTTATATTTAAACTGATTCATAAAGGAAATCTTGAATTCTACAAAACTTTCATGAATTTCTATTTTCAGGGAAGGTCTCTGTCTCCAAATGAAGAAATTTATATCGAGGATATAGTTTCACGTTATAACATAGACAGATATCAACAGGAAAGAATGAAAATAGATATTATGTATAAGCATCCTGATAATAAACATGTAGTAGATGAATATAGAGACATTCTTTTGAGCGGAATTTCAAAAGATATTTTACAGCCATCTGAATTAGCAAGACTTAGAAGGCTTAGAACCCTCGGTATAAGAAATAATATACCTATAACCCTCTTTGAAACTCTTGACAATCAACTTTTAAAAGGAAAACAAATACAGGACCTTGAAGAACCTGATTATCTAAAAGAGACTAGGGCAATTTTACAGGGTCTATTTTTTAAGGCTCCTTCACTGAAGATGCATATAATAAATGAAGATATTATAAGGCTAATAAGGGCAAAGCAAACAGCACAAATAAAAGGTGATAAGGGTTTTGAGCAGATTCTACTCGATACTGTAAGGGCCTGCGATGAAATAGCACGTGAAAGTAATGATTTCAGCCTTTTTGAAGAATTCACATCAATAGTTACATACTTTGACAGATTTGATAATGTCTATAATTTGCTGAATCAAACAGCCTTTATGGAAAATATTGAATTTACAGAAGATTCTTTAAGGAGCCTAATAGGAAACAAGAGAGAGTTCGATAAACTTGATAGCAAACTGTTTCATGAAATATTTATAAAAGAAATTCTTGATAATAAATATGTGACTGAATATGGCAGAAAAAAGATCAACACTATAGTTAAGGGAATTAAGAAGATTTCAGCAGGAGATTCTTCATTGAAAGATGTTGTTTCAGAATTAAAGATAATATCTGATGAAGAAAAGCTTTATCGCAATTTGTATTCAGCTCTAAAAGAAAGGGTGCGAAGCTTTTATCCATTACTTGATACTAAAAAGGGACGCGAAAAGTTGCTCGAGGATATATCACGGGAACTATTCGAAAAAGGCGTTAAGGGAGAAATATCAAAAAGGCTTTTTGACAAAGTTTTTCTGGATCTTAAAAAAGAATCTTTCTATATAAATCATTTACTGCCTCTTATAATAAAGAACAAAGACAATGAATTGAGAGAAGACTTCCTTAATAATAGTGGCCTTGATAGATTTTATATTGAGACTCTTGAGAAGGAATATTTCGAAAATAAAAAACTTGATCCTATGATTCTTGATTCTTTATTTGTTGGAGGCGGCGAGCGGATTTGAACCGCTGCATAAAGGTTTTGCAGACCTCTCCCTTAGCCACTTGGGTACGCCGCCCTAAACTATATTGATTAGTGAATAGTTTTCAGTTGTTAGTTTAAACACCTTTTTAACTGATCACTGTTCACTGACAACTGATAACTGTCGTTATGGAGCGGGAAACGGGGTTCGAACCCGCGACCCCAACCTTGGCAAGGTTGTGCTCTACCAACTGAGCTATTCCCGCAATTTACTTCTCAGCTATTAACTTATAAATGGCTAATGAGCTATAATGAACGGTATTTATAAAAATACTAATAGAAAGGGTAAATCTTTGTCAATATGCTTAAACCTGACTTTGAGAGTTTCAAGTCTCTATCCTTAAAGGGGAATCTTATTCCTGTTTACAGAGAGATTCTTGCTGATACTGAAACACCGGTTTCTGCAACTTTGAAGTTGGGAGGAACTCCTTCTTTTCTTCTTGAAAGCATGATTGGAGGTGAGAAATGGGCAAGGTATTCCTTTCTTGGCTCAAGACCGTCAAAGATTATTAAAAGTCGTGGCAATGTTTTAGAAATAAAGGACAAAGGTAAAAAACCTAGGATATTGTATACTGAAAATCCTTTTGAATTTATTAAGAAAGAACTCAAGTCCTATATACCTGTTGATGTTAGTGGATTGCCCAGATTTTATGGAGGGCTTGTAGGGTATATTGGATATGATATGGTCAGATTCTTTGAAGAAATCCCTGACAAACAAAGACCCGGTCTTAATATACCAGATATGTTTCTTATGGTAACTGATACTGTAGTGATATTCGACAATTTCAAAGGAAGGATAAAAGTTGTCTCTAATGCACATATTAATAATAAATCTGTTGAAGAAGCATATAATGAAGCAACAGATAAAATAGAACGTATCATCGAAAAATTAAGAAAAACAAAAAATTTAAATAAAAGACATAAGGCGACTCAGGAGCAATCCCCTCAATCTACTGAATATGTATCATCATACCACTCAAGAAATGCATTTGAACAGGCAGTAATTACTGGAAAAGATTATATTCTCTCAGGGGATGTTGTACAGGTTGTCCTTTCACAGCGGTTTGAACGTAAAAGAACTACAGAACCTTTCAATATTTACAGGGCTCTTAGAGTAATCAATCCTTCTCCTTATATGTATTACATTGATACAGGAGATATAAAATTAGTTGGCTCTTCTCCGGAAATACTTGTGAGGCTTGAAGGCAAGAAAATAATACTCAGACCGATAGCAGGTACTCGAAAGAGAGGAGACACTGAGGCAGAAGATAAAGCTCTTGAAGAAGATCTCAAAAAAGACCCTAAGGAGATCGCTGAACACATTATGCTTGTAGACCTTGGAAGAAATGACGTGGGAAGGGTTGCTGAAATTGGTTCTGTAGAAGTTACAGAATTAATGAATATCGAACGTTACAGTCATGTGATGCATCTTGTATCGAATGTTGAGGGAATATTAAGAGCCGGACTGGATGCATTTGATGTTCTGGGGTCGTGCTTTCCAGCGGGAACAGTAACAGGTGCGCCTAAAGTGAGAGCCATGGAGATTATAGAAGAACTTGAACCTCTAAGAAGAGGTCCTTATGCTGGAGCAGTCGGATATATAAGTTATTCTGGGAATATGGATACCTGTATCACAATCAGAACCCTTATAATAAAAGATGATATGGTCTATGTGCAGGCAGGTGCTGGAATAGTTGCTGACTCAGTTCCAGAAAAGGAATATGAGGAGACAGTTAATAAAGCAATGGGCATGATGAGCGCAGTGGATATGGCAGAAAGGGAACTAAGTTAAAGTCATGTTATTGATGATCGATAACTATGATTCTTTTACCTATAATCTCGTCCAGTATCTTGGTGAGCTTGGGGAGGAGATAAAGGTATTCAGAAATAATAAAATAACCTTACATGAAATTGAAAGACTGAATCCTGACAGAATTGTTATTTCACCCGGTCCATGTACTCCCAAAGAGGCTGGGATATCCATAGAAGTTATTAAGCTTTTTTCAGGCAGAATTCCAATCCTTGGTGTATGTCTCGGACATCAGTCTATCGGTGCTGCTTTTGGAGGGGAAATTATACGAGCACCCCGGCTTATGCATGGGAAAACCTCACTTATATATCATGATGGTAAAACAATCTTTGACGGCCTTCCGAATCCATTTGAAGCAACACGTTACCATTCTCTCATTATAAAGCGTGAGACACTTCCTGAATGTCTTGAAATAACTGCATGGACAGATAGGGAAGAAATTATGGGCGTGAGGCATAAACATTTTATTGTGGAAGGTGTCCAATTCCATCCAGAGTCTATACTCACCAAAGTTGGAAAGGATTTGCTCCGAAATTTCTTAAAACAAAGCTATAAGTATGATTAAAGAAGCTATCAACATGCTTGTTAACAATATCGACTTATCAGAAGCTGAGACAGCGGCGACCATTAAGGAGATTATGGAGGGACAAGCAACAGATGCTCAGATAGGAGCTTTTCTTACTGCTCTCAGAATCAAAGGTGAGACTGTTGAAGAGATTACAGGTGCTGCAAGAATTATGAGAGAAAAGGCAACTACTATTCAGGCGCCTGAAGGAGTTCTTGATACATGCGGAACCGGTGGCGATATGTCTCATACCTTTAATATATCTACAACAACTGCATTCGTTGTTGCAGGAGCTGGAATTCCAGTTGCAAAACATGGTAATCGTTCTGTTTCAAGCCAGTCTGGAAGTGCAGATGTGCTTGAGGCCTTAGGGGTAAAGATAGATTTGTCTCCTCAAAATGTAGAAAAGTGTCTTTTCGAGACAGGATTTGGATTTCTATTCGCACCACTATTTCATCCTGCAATGAAATTTGCTATCGGGCCTCGGAGAGAGATAGGACTAAGAACCATTTTTAACATCCTTGGCCCTATCACAAATCCTGCTGGTGCAAGGAGACAGATACTTGGTGTATTTTCTGATAAACTCACCAGAATACTTGCAGAAGTTATCGGAAAACTCGGTGCAATTGATGCTATGGTCGTTCACGGTGAGGATGGACTTGATGAAATAAGTATATCAGATAAAACTATAATTTCACGATTCAGGAATGGCAATGTAGAGAATTTTTTTATTCAACCAGAAGATTTTGGTTTACGAAGAGGAACTATTGATGAAATACGAGGAGGCACTAAAGAGGAAAATGCTTCAATTACCATGTCAATTCTCAAAGGAGAAGCGGGCTTTAAGCGTGACATTGTCCTAATGAACTCAGCGATTGCAATAGTTGTTGCGGGAAAGACAGAAGATCTTCAGGAAGCGTTCAATATAGCATCTGAATCAATAGATTCAGGAAAAGCATTAAGAAAACTTGAAGAAGTGAAAAAAATGAGTAATAAACTATAATAGGAGGTTTTTTGGCTGTTAAGGTTGGTGTTATTGGAGTTGGATACCTGGGTCAGCATCATGCAAGAATATTTGCTGGACTTGAGGAAGCAGAGCTTTTTGCGGTTGTTGACATTGATAAAAATAAGGCTGATAAATATGCATCAATGTATGGTTGTCAGTCATTTACTAATTACTTAGATATACTCGATAAAGTTGACGCACTGAGTATTGTTACACCTACTACTACTCACTATGATATAGCTATCGAATGTATCAAAGCAGGCAAGGATATATTAATAGAGAAGCCTATCACAGTTACTATTGAAGAGGCAGATAAGCTGATAAGAGATTCACAGAATATGAATTGCATAATTCAGGTTGGTCATCTTGAGCGTTATAATCCAGCAGTGCTTGCTGTTTCAGACACAGTGATAGAACCGATGTTTATCGAGTCAGAGAGGCTTTCACCGTTTCTCGGCAGAGGGACAGATGTTGATGTTACACTTGACCTTATGATTCATGATATTGATATTATTTTAAGTTTTATCTCTTCACCTATCAAAAATATGAAGGCTGTTGGTGCCAAAGTTTTAACTGAAAAAATTGACGTAGCAAAAGCATGGCTTGAATTTGAAAATGGTTGTACTGCACTCGCAACTGTAAGTCGTCTCTCTCCTGAAAAACACAGGACACTAAAGATTTTTCAAAAGGACTGCTATATTTCAATAGACTATCAGACTTCCGAGATAAAGCATTATTACAGGACGGAAGAAGGAATAATAGAATTCGATAAGAGAAATCCGGAGAATAAAGAACCGCTAAAAGAAGAGTTGTTGGATTTTATTCACTCTGTTAAAGAAAGAAGAAGACCAAAGGTCTCTGCTATAGAAGGGAGGAATGCATTAAAAGTAGTTCTCGAGATAAATGAAATAATAAAGAACGGTAAATTTAAATAAGGAGAAAGAAGAGGGTCATACAACATGATGATTCCAATGGTTGATCTGAAAATACAATTTCATGAGATTAAAGATGAAGTTTTTGAAATTCTGACAGAAATATTTGAAAGCAGTAACTTTATACTTGGCAAAAAAGTTTTAGATTTTGAGAAAAAAGTAGCAGATTTTCTTAATCTTAGAGAAGCAGTCGGTGTTGCATCGGGTACGGATGCTCTTCATTTATCGATTGATGCTCTCGGTATAGGGCCTGGGGATGAAGTTATTACAACTCCGTTCACTTTCTTTGCTACTGTTGAGGCAATTCTTTATACAGGTGCAATCCCTGTATTTGTTGATATAGAACGAGATACTTTTAATATTGACGTTGAACAGATTGAGGAGAATATAACAGAAAAGACGAGAGCAATCCTTCCTGTCCATTTGTTCGGTCATCCTGCTGATATGCAAAAAATTTTAACGATAGCAAAAAAATATAAACTGAAAGTAATTGAAGATTGCGCACAATCCTTTGGAGCTGAATTCAACGGTAAGAAAGTAGGAACATTTGGAGATACCGGGTGTTTCAGTTTCTATCCAAGTAAGAATCTCGGAGCCTGCGGTGATGGAGGAATGATTGTTCTCAATAATTCAAGACTTGCTGAAATAATACGCGAATTAAGAAATCATGGTTCAAAAGGAGCTTACAGACATAGCAGAGTTGGGTTTAACAGCAGACTTGATGAAATACAGGCAGCAATATTGCTGGTAAAGCTCAAGAGAATAAACGAATTAAACAGGAAGAGGAGAAAGCACGCAGAACTTTACACAAGTCTTCTTTCAAATAATGTTAAGTGTCCGGTTGAAAAAAAGGGTGCTTATCATGTTTACCATCAATATACAATCAGGAGCAGCAAACGTGATACTATCCAGCAAATTCTCAGGCAAAAAGGTATTTCCTCAGTTGTCTATTATCCTGTACCCCTTCATCTGCAAAAAGCCCTTAAATTTCTCGGTTATGAAAAAGGAGATTTTCCAGAAGCTGAGAAGGCTGCTCGCGAAGTCCTGTCTCTTCCTATATATCCTGAACTTGATGAACCTGCTATAAGAAAAATAGCGGGAATAATCAGGAGCCTTGTTTGATAGTCCTTAAATGATGAAAACAGTAGTCATTATCTCTGGCGAAAGCTCTGGGGAATTATATGGCTCTCTCCTTGCAAAGGCATTAAAGAAAAAACATCCTGATATTCGTATCATGGGCGTTGGCGGTAAACGGATGATAGAGGCAGGTGTAGAAATCATTTCAGATATATCAGATGCCTTTGGACTTGTAGAAGCCTTATCATCGTTTAGGAAGATTAAAAATTCTTTCCAAAATAGTGTAAATATCCTTAAAGAATGCAGACCTGATGTCCTTGTGCTAATAGATTATCCTGACTTTAATCTGAAATTGGCAAAAAAGGCTAAAGAGTTGGGGATAAGGATTTTATACTATGTCAGCCCTCAGGTATGGGCGTGGAGGAAAGGGAGAGTCCAAAAAATCTCCACTTTAGTCCAGAGAATGGCTTTAATTCTCCCATTTGAAGAGAAAATTTATAAAGATGCAGGGTTATCCTGCGAATTTGTCGGACATCCAATACTCGAAGAGATTGATACCACTCTGCAATCTATTAATATAAAAGCTAAGGATAGAGATTTATCTAACTTATCACATATTATAAAGAATCCTGAAGAGCGAAAAAATATAAAAACTCATCTCGGATTTGATTCGAAAAAATCTCTTCTGTCACTTCTCCCTGGAAGCAGGCCTCATGAATTAAAAAGACTTTTACCTTTCATGGTTGATATTGTCAGGCAGCTTAGAAAAGATACAGAGATTCAATTAGAACGGAACTATCAAATATGTATACCTCTTGCCCCAAATATAGATGAGGAACAGTATCATTTCTATCTGAATGCTTTGAAAAATGAAGGCGCAATGATAAATAAAGGAGCATCAGTTGAGGTTCTTGCTGCATCTGATCTTGCAGTAGTTGCATCAGGAACAGCAACATTGCAGACAGCTTTCCTCGGAGTTCCTATGGTTGTTGTTTATAAACTTTCTCCTATCACATTTTTTCTTGGAAAACTTATTGTAAAGGTAAAACACATATCGCTTGTCAACATACTTGCAGGGAAAGAAATTGTTAAAGAATTTTTACAGAGGGAGGCAAATCCAACAGCAGTAATTAAAGAATTGAAAAAGATCATTTTTGACAAAAATTACAGGGAAGAGATGATCAAGGCGTATAATTTGATAAGAGAACCTTTCACAGGGAAGAAAGCCTCTGATAGAGTTGCTGAAATGGTTATAGAGTTAGCAGGTTGGGAGAAAAAGTTATAGGAATGTATTTATTTTATAGTCTAATATATAGTATTGTGATTATCTTTTTGTTGCCATTTGAGTACTTAAAACGACCAAAGGGCATAAGAAATCGATGGTTAAGAGAAAGGTTAGGGTTTTTCGATTCATATCCCGACTCTCATACATCTTCAAGCTTCTGGATTCATGCAGTATCTGTCGGTGAGGTTATGGCATCTCTGCCATTATTATATAAATTAAGAGATTGTTACCCATCAAAAAAAATTATAATTTCGACAATAACAGACACCGGTCAGAAAGTCGCACGTGAACATGCTCCGGAAAGTGTATTGATTCTTTATCTACCTTTCGACAGTGCATTTATTTTACGTTCGATGCTTACAAGGATAAAACCAGAAATCCTCATTGTTATTGAGACTGAACTCTGGCCGAATCTATTCAGGGTCTTTAAGGAAAAAGGTATACCTGTAGTTGTTTTAAATGGAAGGATATCGAAAAAGTCATTTCATGGCTATAAAAAGATTTCCTTTTTTATGAAAAGAGTCCTTTCCTGTGTTGATTTTTTTTGCATGCAGAACGATTTATATGTTCAAAGAATTCAAGAACTCGGAGTTCACAAAGAAAAAGTTTTGAACACAGGCAGTTTTAAATTTGATACTAAGCCCCCATCGAAAATACCGTCATGGGCAGAGAATATAAGAGGGCGGGTTTTAATAGCAGGGAGTACTCATGAAGGAGAGGAAGACCTAATAATATCTGTATACATGGAACTTAAAAAAGAGTTCCATGAACTCAATCTAATTTTAGCCCCGCGACATCCAGAACGGTTTAAAGCTGTTGAAAATTTACTCAAAGAAAAAGGAATCGCATACATTAAACGTTCATCTTTCGGCAACCAAGATATTCCTGCAAGTAAATCACTACACTCCATTGTTATTCTTCTTGATACTGTTGGTGAATTATCTTCAGTTTATGGAATATCTGATATCGCAATCATAGGTAAAAGTTTCAGAGGGTACGGAGGTCAGAACCCCCTTGAGCCTGCTTACTGGGGTAAAACAATAATCTGTGGTCCGCATATGGAGAATTTTCCTATTATTGAAGATTTTATCAAAGAGGGAGCTATAATGATGGTCCAGGAAAACGAGCTCTTTTCAACAATAAAAAACTTACTTCTTGTTCCAGAAAAGGCAATGGAAATTGGTATAAAGGCACAGGAAATTTACAGAAAAAATACGGGTGCTGTTGAAAGATCTATGAGAATCATTGAAAAATTTGTCCAGAGATAAAAATTCTATTCAGGTTTTTGGGGATTCTGCTGAATGTTTTCAACTTCCTGACTTGTTATGTCAATAGACACAATGTCTTTTAAAGGATACAACAGATAAAGATGCCCTCCAAGCGTTTCAACTTCCTTTCCTTCTATAAGAATCTTCAAATCATGAATATCTTCTACATTAGATATTATGCTTTCATATAAACCTTTTAGAATGAGAAATTCTGTTAAGGCATCTCCCTGAAAATTTCTTCTGAATTCATCTGAGAGGTTAACATATAGTATCATGTCAGCGCCTTTGTAAACACCAATGAGACTTACATCTTTTGGTATGAGTGAAGATGGTTGAGCAGCAGGCCCTTTTAAAAATTCTTCAATAGTGGCTTCTGCGATAGCTATCTCACTGATCCTTCTCTGAATCTTTCGCTCTTCCTGCTGAAGGCTGTTTTCATATGGATAATAAATTCTAAGCGTTGATAAGTCTTCTGTATCCTGTATATCTTGAACTGTTTCCCGAGCAATCTTATCTTTAGAAAACATATCAGAAAAATATAAATATCCTGCTATGGTAACAAAAATAAAAATAATTATAAGAACTATAATCCAGATGATTCTTTTTCTACTCATAATTATCTTTTTATCTTTATTCACAATTAACATATAGCTGGATATAAGATAAAAATTTATTGCTTTTCATATAATTCAATCCCTTTAATTATAGTATCTGCGAGCTTTTCATTTATTTTTTGGTCGTAACTCATGAATTTTGTTAAGGGAAACTCTATCATAACAGCTGGTGCAGCCGTTGAATGAAGAACTGGAAGAGGCATTTCTCTTCGAATAACACTCATGTTAAATTCTTCCTTTAAAGCTTTAGCAATACTCTCAGCAAGAATCTTGCTTTTCCTGATATGTTTCTTCTGTCTTGAAGTGATACTGTAAAAATCTGCTATTTCAGTCGGACTCTGTTCATTAAAGTAAGGACTGTAAATGATAAAATTATTCGAAATCGAAACATGAAGGCTTATGAAGATATCCGGATTATTTTTATTAATAAAAGTAATTCTGTCACTTAATGAAAGAAATTGATCAACCTTACGACTTAGAAAAACCTTTCTGCCTTTTTTAACAAGGATATCGTTCAAAATCTTTGCAAGATTTAGCGTAATATTTTTTTCATTAATATTTCCAGAGGTGATCCCGAATTCATAACCACCATGTCCTGGATCTAAAATAAAAACTTTCGATAACCTTCCTGAAATCTGTTTATCAGGCACTTTTTCTTGTGCATTTTCCTGCTCTTTTTCTTTTTGATTTTTAGGAATTTTCTCGCTTTGTTTTTCCTGTTCTACCTCCTTAGTTTTTATGTCAAATATAAGGCGTGGGGGTGAAGGAAGCCTGAAGATCTTTATTTCACTTTTTTCTTGGAGATTAACAATAACAGATTTCTCTTCTGTCAATATCTCGAAAGGAAAAACTTTTTCAGAAGTTAATAGGAAGGGTTCATTAAACTCTATTTTTATTTGTGATTCTGTAGTGGTTATTTTTGCCTTATTAACAAATTGTTCTTCTGCTTTAAAAACAATTCGCATAAGGTTATCTTGCTTACTGAATTTCAGTAAAACTTCCTGCTTTTTCTGTGCAAAAGCAAAAGAAACAATAAGGACAAATATGGAAAATAACAATAAAAATCTTATCCTTAAGTTCATGCATTTGCTGATATTATACATGTTTTATTTCTTTCTATTTTAAATATTGATTTTACAGTTTAAAGAGAATTGTTAAAAGAATCAAGAAGATAGATAAATAAAGGTTATTTTTATTTTGGGCAATTTTGTTGCAGACAAGAAAGGCAGGGTCTTTAAAGACCCTGCCTTTCTTACTTCTCTATTTTTTCTTTTTCTTTTTAGTAGTTGTCCCACATCCACATTTTTTACACATAATCATTACCTCCTCTTAGTTATACAAATATTCTACAGAAATGCTAAATTGATTTCAATACTACTAACCAGTTTATTCTTCCCATTAATTACCATGTCCTGTCTATATCTTAATCTTATTATGAATAAAAATGGCTTAGTTATGTTAAAAAATAATTCTATGTCATATACTAAACATATGGTATACCTAACATTGAGTGAACTTGCTTCTCTTATTAAAACTCTTATTCAATCATCGCTTTATGATGACTACTGGGTTATTGCCGAAATAGCACAAATCAATTTTCACTTTAATTCAGGTCACTGTTATCTGGATTTAGTCGAAAAAAAAGAAGACATTATATTAGCGAAAATGAAAGCTACGATCTGGTCTTACAATTTTAATCAGATCACAGTAAAATTTAAAGCTCTTACAGGTCAGAATCTTCAGGCAGGCATGAAGATTCTTATGCTGGTGCAAGTAACTTATCACGGAGTGCATGGTTTGTCGCTGAATATCAAAGAAATCGATCCTCGCTATACACTGGGTGAAATGATGCTCAAGCGGAGAGAAATCATCGAACGACTCACAAAAGAAGGCATTCTTAAAAAGAATAAACTTCTTGAATTACCTCCAGTTATTCAGAGAATTGCTGTGATATCCGCGGAAGGAGCAGCAGGTTACGGAGATTTTCAGAGTAGATTAAATAATAATCCTTACGGATACAGGTTTAATTACAAATTATTTCAAGCCTATATGCAAGGAGAAAAAGCAGAGCAATCTGTAATAACCGCTCTTGAAAAATGCATAAAGCAAAGAAAACATTTCGATGCTATAGTGATTATCAGAGGAGGTGGATCTGTTATAGACCTGCACTGTTTTGATAGTTATTCTTTAGCAAAGACAATAGCACTTTCTCCACTTCCCGTATTTACCGGTATAGGCCATGAAAAGGATGAGACTGTTGCTGACCATGTAGCCAACAAAAGACTCATCACGCCAACTGCTGTTGCAGAGTTTCTGATTACGAAATCAAAGGATTTCGAAGAAAAAATAGATGAACTGCAACACAGGCTTAAAATTAAAGTAAATGACTTTATGGAAAGGGAAAAGCATTATTTAAGGACATCTGCTGACATTTTTTTTGTCTCTACCTTGAATTATATGAAAAATATTAAGGTTTCATTGCAAAACAATATCTATGATCTTCAGGCAACAGCACTTTCAGCACTCAGAGCACCTTCTATAAGTATAAAGGAGTATGAAGGAAATCTTAGAAATGTTACAGAAATGTTGATTATGAATAGTTATCAGAAAATAAAGGATTTCATGAAAGTGCTAAATATCTATCCATCTCATATATTTTCCATTCAGAAACAGAAGCTTGAAAACTATGAAAACAGGATACGTCTTCTTAACCCTCAAAATATTCTCAAGCGCGGATATAGTATAACTTATCTTAAAGGGAGAGCCTTAAGAGATACAGCCACTGTTATAAAGAATGATATAATAAATACCAGATTGAGTAGTGGTTTTATCATAAGCATCGTAGAAGATATAGAGAGGGAAACTAAAGATGAGCGAAAAAAAGAGGATGACTTATTCTCAAGCTATTGAGGAGCTTGAGAAGATTATAAACGATATGGAATCTGAGAATATCAATGTTGATGTTCTCACCGAGAAAGTGAAGAGGGCATCACATCTCATCAAGTTCTGCAAAGGGAGCCTGAGGACTACAGAGGAGGAAGTGAAAAAAGCCCTCTCAGAAATCGATGAAAAACAGGAAGAGGACGGTTCAGGATTATTCAAGGATTAGAATTCTACAAGTTTCTTACTTCATTGTTGCTTTCCATCTTAAATTGATATGCAATGGAACATATTAACAAAACTTGAAATTCCCACCTACTAATATTGATATAAAAGTTTTACGCTTTCTGACGACACATGAAGACAGGAAAACGCAGAGAGATTATTCAGACGATTTCATATCCTGCGGGAATCACTATTGATGGGTCCAGTCCCTGGGACATACGAATTAATAATGAGAATTTCTTCAGAAGGGTTCTCAGCGATGGAAGTCTTGGACTTGGCGAGTCCTATATGGACGGTTGGTGGGAGTGTGATCGCCTCGATGATTTCTTTTACAGGTTTTTGCCTTTGAGACCTGAATAGACGGTAAAAAGGAATATGAAACTTGGGATCGATGTCCTGAGGGCGGTTATTTTTAATCATGCGAGCAAGTCCAGTCAAGTCATTGAGAGTTTTAGTCAATTGAAAAAATAATTTATCATTTTTGTTGATAATACCATTTATCATATTTTATAACTAATTGATTTATTGAAATTTATTTTCCGGCATATTCTTTGCTTTTAAAAAATCAGGAGGACTTAGAAGGGTTTTCTGAAATGTATAATTTTGTATAAAGGAGAATAAATATGGCAAAAGATTGTGAATGTTTAAAGAATTGTCCTTTCTTTAATGACAAAATGGCGAATATGCCTGCAACCGCACAGATGTATAAAAAAAGGTACTGTCTCGACAATAATTCTGAATGTGCCCGTTATATAGTTTTCAAAACCCTTGGGAGAGATAAGGTTCCGATTGATCTTTTCCCAAATGATCTTAAGAAGGCAAAAAATCTGATTACTGTAAATCAATAAAATTTTTGTCGAATGGTATAATTTTACAGATTCTTTATAAAAAACCGTTTTCAGTGGAAATTATTTCTGATAAATTTCAAGGCCTAAGGCAGGCTGTTTGAAATTTCACTTCCACCTTTTACTCTTATACATAGATTTATCTGCCTGATTCAATAATTCATCAATAGAGCATGGCGAAACTGGATCAAAGAAAGCTGTTCCAGTGCTGAGTAAAAGCTTATATTTGCGAGCCTTTTGTAAATTAAAATTCTCCAGAGCATAATAAAAGCGGCTTAAGATTACCTCAATACTATCCCCGCTAGTCCATATTGGTGCTACGACAAACTCGTCACCGCCTATTCGTGCAATAATATCTGAATCCCTGAAATTTTCTTTTAGTATAAAGGCTGTATCCATTAAAGCTGAATCGCCTGCTGTATGTCCCAGTGCATCATTAATTTTCTTTAAATCATCTAAATCAGAATATAATATAAAAAAGCCCCTGTGATCTCTCATGGACAATTTGAAGTAATGCTCTATTAAAGTAAAAAAACCTCTTCTGTTGTATAGGCCTGTTAATTCATCTCTTAACGACATAGTTCGTAAAAATTCATGTTCTATGGCATGTTCTATTCTTACCAGAAGCTCTTTCAAAGTAAAAGGTTTTTTAAGAAAATCTGTGGCACCTGCTTTTATTGCATCATCATAAGAAAAAGTATCAGAGAATCCGGTCATAATAATCACAACACTATCAGGGTTCAAAATTTTCACTTTTTCTGTAAGTTTAAAACCAGTCATATCAGGCAAGACAATATCAATAATAATTACATCGAATCTTTTTGTATTAAGTAAATTAATAGCAGATTTACCATTAGAAACTGTCTCGCAGATATAGCCTTCAAGCATGAGAAGTTCTTTGTACATATTAAGCAAGACAACATCATCATCAACGATTAATATTGAATGTCTTTTCCGCGGCAGATTCTGTTTGCGATTATCTTCCATTGAAACTCCAATTAAATAGTTTTGCTTTTAATTATATTTTAATGTCTTATATTATTTTTTCAATCCTACTTTGGTAGTGACATTTATATTTTGTATTAAATCAACATAATTTTATGCTGTTTGTTAAACTATAAATAGAATAAAGCTATAATAATATGGGAATAATTTATTATAAAAAACCAAACCTATTTAATGCTGACATTATCGTTGGTTGGCCTGGAATTGGCAACATCGGTCTCATAGCTGTTGATACGTTAAGAGGAATGCTAAAGGCAGAATTATTTGCTGAGATAGAAAGCTGGGAATTTTTCTATCCAAGAAAAGTTAAAATAAAAGCCGGGCTTTTAGAAGATTTGATATTCCCAGTTAACAAATTTTATTACCATAGTTCCGGAGAAAATAGTTTAATATTTTTTATCGGTGAAGAACAGCCAAAGAAACAGGGTACATCTTCATATTCTGAAGGTGAAGAGGCTTATAGAATGGCCAATCTTGTCCTTGATGTAGCTGAAGAGTTTGGCTGTAAAAGAGTTTATACTTCTGGGGCAGCAGTAGCTTTGATACACCATAGCATGAGGTCAAGGGTCTGGGCTGTGCCCAATACAGAAAGATTGAAAGACGAGATAAAAAAATATTCCAAAACCCTGTTAATGTCAGAAATCGAGGGTAGAGGTGGACAGGGTTTTATTTCTGGACTGAACGGACTTTTATTAGGAGTTGCAAAACAAAGGGGTTTTGAAGGTATTTGCCTGATGGGAGAAATACCTATTTACCTTCAGGGATTAACAATATCTTATCCAAAAGCTTCAAAATCTGTTCTTGAAGTTTTTGGTGAAATACTCAATATAGAAATTGATTTCCCTGAATTTGATGAGCGTGTTAGAAGGGCTGAAAAAAAGATTGAAGACTTTTACAGCCAGCTTCCTCCAGAGGTAAAAGAACAACTGGAAAGATTGAAAGAGATCAGTTACCACAAACAGACTGAAATACAACCTTTGACAGAAGAGAACAGAAAAAGATTATGGGAGGAGATCTCAGAATTTTTAAAAAAGGGAGAGATGGGGGATGAAAGGTCCTTTTAAATTCGACAGCTTTCCTGAATTTAAAGAAACATACCTTATTGTTGGATGGCGTAATGATACAGCCATGACCGCACAGAAGGTGATTAATTTTTTACAAGAAAGACTTGACAGCCGACAGTTTTGCAGGATAGAACCTGCTAATTTTTTTTCTTTTGCTGGAGTAGCTGTAGAAGATGATGTTGCTCGATTCCCTGAAAGTACTTTTTTCTATACAGCAAGAAAAGATTTACTGATCTTTTTATCAGATCAACCAGACTATGAACACTATAGATTTTTAAGCGCTTTATTAGATATAGCTGAAGATTATTGCAAAATACAACAAATATATACAATTAGCGGAATGATTTCTTTGTCTGCTCATACTGCTCCCCGAAGAATTTTTATGGTTTTCAACAAACCTGAGATTAAAGAAAGTCTTCAAGATTATGGGCTTGAGGAAATGACATGGGAAGGACCACCTGCCATTAACAGTTATCTGTTATGGATAGCACAAAAGAGAGGAATTCCAGGGATAAGTATCTGGGTAGAAATACCATTTTATCTTGCAGCCAATGAGGATCCTTCATCAATAAAATTGGCTCTCTCTTTCCTGAATAAAAGATTCGATTTAGATTTATCTCTGGAAAAATTTGATATAGAGATCAGGGAACAGAATGAAAAAATTGAATGGCTGAGGAAGGGAGATTCTGAAATCCATCAGTATATCAGTTTTTTGGAGAGTGGAATGCAACTCGATGAGGAATCCCAGCTTAAGCTTGTAAAAGAAATCTATGAAGTGCTGAAAAAATAAAAGCTAATGCATTACTCTGGAAGTTTCACCTTTTTCTTTTTTCATAAAGAAGACAAGTGGAAGAACGCTTATCATTATCATACTGACAATATAAAATGCATCATTGAATGACATCATTGATGCCTGTCTCAGTAGTTCTTTATAAATTAAAGCAAGTCCACCATGCTCAGAAAGGGTACTTTCAAATCCCATATTTTGAAGTTGCTGTGCACTTTGTTCAGAAAAGATATGATAAGAGTTGTCAAACGGTGTTAAGTGTTCAACAAGATGTGTTTGGTGATACTGTGCACGCCTTGAGAGCATAGTTGTAACAAAAGCAACGCCAAAGCTACCTCCGAGATTCCTGATGAGATTATATATTCCTGTAGCATTCCCCATATCCTCTTTTTTAATCCCTGACATTGTTAATGTTGTAAGAGGGATAAAGAAAAATCCCATGCCGATTCCTAAAACAATCCGAGGCCATATGACTGTCCAGAAATTAGCGTAAAGGTTAAATTCAGACATCAGATGAGTTGCAAAGGCATTTACAATGATTCCAAAGGCAAGAAAAAATTTTGGATTTACCTTATTAACAAGAAAACCTGCGATAGGTAATGCAATAAGTGTTGCGAGCCCTCCCGGACCGAGAACAAATCCAGCAAGAAATGAGGTATACCCCATAAGCGACTGTAAATAAATAGGGAGGAGCACAATACTTGCAAATAGATTAAAGAAGCCCATGAACATGATAAGATTTCCTATGCTGAAAGAAATTTTTCTGAATGCCTTAAGATTTACAACTGGATATTCTGCGTATAATTCTACAAAAACAAAAAGGATCAGTGAAGCTGCAGAAATTATACTTAAGCCTACTATAAAATTTGATTCAAACCAGTTTTCCTGCTGACCTTTATCGAGAACTATCTGAAGACAACCGAGTCCAAGTGCAAGTAACATAAGTCCCCAATAGTCAATCTTCAGCTTCACTCTTTTCATATAAGCTGGATCAACAATGAAGAGCATCGTAAGAATTATCGATATAATACCGATTGGGACGTTGATATAAAATATCCAGTGCCAGGACCAATTATCGGTTATCCACCCTCCAAGTAGTGGTCCGATAATTGGTCCAAACATTATGCCGATACCAAATATTGCCATTGCCATTCCATGTTGATGCCTCGGGAAAGTTTCAAGAAGAATCGATTGTGAAATTGGCTGAAGAGCCCCTCCTCCAATTCCCTGTAATACCCGGAATAAAACAAGGCTCTGGAGACTCCATGCAGAACCACAGAGAAAAGAGCTAAGAGTAAATAGTGATATTGAAAATATTAGATACTGTTTTCTTCCAAAAAGTCTACTGAGCCAACCCGTCATCGGGATAATGATGGCATTTGAGACGAGATATGAAGTTATTGTCCATGTAGACTCATCAATACCGGCAGAAAGGCTTCCTCGAATATGATCAAGCGAGACATTGACAACAGATGTATCAATAATCTCGATAAGAGTCGGAAGCATTACAGTGAGAGCAACAAGCCATTTATTCATTTAGATTATCAATCTTCAATAAAAATTGTAGGAATAACTGACATGCCTATTCTCAAAATATGTTCTTTGTCTGTATCTTTATCAAAAACTATCTTCACAGGTATTCTCTGCACTATCTTCACGTAATTGCCAGTAGCATTTTCTGGTGGGAATAACGAGAAAACTGCACCTGTTCCTGCCATGATGCTATCTACCTTACCCCAGAATACTTTTCCTGGATATGTATCTATTTTTATCTTTACCTTTTGGCCTGGTTTTACTTTCCCAAGTTGAGTTTCTTTATAATTTGCAGTTACGTATAATTCATCAAGTGGAACGATTGCCATTAACGGCTGACCTGCCTTTATCTGATTTCCCAGCTCAACCGATTTTTTTGTTACATATCCATCTGCTGGAGAATAGATTTTAGAGTAAGAATAATTAAGTTCTGCTGCTTTCAGCTTAGCTTCTTTTTCCTTAATTAAAGATATTTGAGCAGTCTTTAAAATTTCAGTTTGTCGCACAACCGATCTTTGAGTCTTTAAAGTATTTTCTGCCTGTTTAAGCTGTTCTCGAGCAGACTTAACCTCTGCCAATGCAACAGCATACAAAGTTGATATTTTTTCATAGCGTTCTTTTGAAATTCCTTCTTTACGGTAAAGATTTTCTCCTCTTTGCTTATCAAATTCTGCCTGTTTCAGTTGTGCTTCTTTTGCTTCGAGATTTGCTTTCGCAACTTCAATGTTTGCTGTTATTTCTGAAAGATAGGACTTTGCCACTTCAATTCTGGCATCAATTTCTGCAAGTTTTGCTTTTTCTGCATTTACACCTGATAATGCTTCGTTCAATTTGACTTCATAATCAGATTGATCAAGTTCGAGAAGAAGTTCTCCCATTCTTACGAATTGATTAGACGTTACATATATATTTTTTACAGTTCCCGGGACCTTTGAAGCAATGGTATGGATGCTACCATCGACAAACGCATCGTCTGTTGAGATATGAGTCTTTTTATATTGAATATATATAAAAGCGGCAATTATTGAGATTATGCCTATAACCGCAAATATTATTAAGGCGACCCTTTTTCTTTTTTGGTTGTTTATATTCTGATTTTTTTCTTCCATTTATTGATATACCTCCAGCAAATTGATTCCCATCGAATATAAGAGAGATGCTTCAGCTCTTCTCATATCATACAGTGCCCTGTAGTAGTTTGTTTCTGCTATGGTGAGAAGAGTTACTGCATCAACTACATCTGTTGCAGTTCCTATACCCTCTTCATATTTCAATTTATTTATTCTAAGATTCTCCTCTGCCTGTAGGACTGAATCTTTTGTGACTGTTACACGTTCTTTTGCGTTTCTTATATCAAGGAGATACTTTTTTACCTCAAGCCTTATCTCATCAATTAGCTTATTTCTCTGTTCTTTTAGTTTTAGCTTCTGATTTTCTATCTTCAAGAGTTCTGCTCTGGTGCTGCCTCCTTGAAATAAATTAATGCCCATTCCTAAAAGTAAAGACCAATTTCCCTCATGAACTTGATAACGATTTTCTGTATAATCATATCCTCCTCTTGCAAAAAAATGAGGGAAGTATTCAGACCTTTTCGCTTTTTGCTCAAAATCAAGTGATTTAAGAGTTTCATCAATAATTGCTAACTCAAGTCGATTTTTTTCTGCCTTTCCCCATGCGAACTCTGTATCAATTTCGAGTGTATCTGACGTAACCCCATAGTTATCGGTTACCTCTATTTCAGCGGTCAGGGGTCTTAAAATCGCATTGTTCAAACGTGAAACTATTAATTCTCTGTAATTTTTTGCAGAGAGCAATTTCTGTTTTGCATCAGATATTTTCACTTCTGCCTGTAAAAGATCATTCTTGGTTATAACGCCTGCTTCGTAAAGATTCCTTGCGTCAATGAGGTGAGTCTCAAATCTATCAACCTCTTTTTGTGCTACCGAAAGTAACTTCTCTGCTTCAAGAAGATCAAAGTAAAGAATGATAACATCAAGAAGTACAATATTTCTGACCCGTTCAGTATCGAGTTTCTTTGTATTCAGGATTGCTTTGCTCGCTCCATACCGGGCAGCATTTTCTCTGAAGTCATAAAGTATCTGCTGGATGCTTAGACTGTATGAAAAATAATTTTTTTCGGATAACGGAACAGTTTGAATCCCAAATATAGCAGCAGGCTGGTGAGCGAGTGACGTATATGATAAATTTGCATTCACATCAGGCAGCATCTTTGACCGTGCAAAAAAAGTATCATTTTCTGCAATTGCCTCTTCATGCTGGATGATCTTTAAAATTCTGCTATTCTTTGCTGCAAGTTGTATACAGTCCTTCAATGTTAATAACTCAGCCTCTGAGTTGCGAAGTAAAGTCATGGTTAAATGAGCTACTATTATGAGAAGAATTTTTAAATTTCTTGCAATCTTAACGATATATTTTGAGTTGTTGTCATAAATTTTCATTTCACCATAACCCCTTAAAAATTTTTACATATCAATTAATTTTTAATACCCAATCATGAAATTTATCATAATATACCTTTTCTTTCAAATATAAGTCCTTAATTTAATCATCCAACACCCTAACTTTTGAATCCTGAAAGGACAATTTTTCGGGGCTATATTTTTCTGATCAACATAACTTTTCCCCAAATTCAGCGATAAAAATCGTCATGGCGAGTGAAACGAAGTAATCTTTTTTTTATAGTGAGATTGCCACGTTCCCTCTTGATGCTCGCAATAACCGAATAGATAAGTCTTTATTCTGGTTATCGCTGGATTTGAGTTTTATATGATAGAGGTAGCTTTAGATATATTAATATTTGTAAAATAGTTTTAACGAGATTTATAAAAGAAGGAAGGAGTTCTTATGGGTAAAATTAAAAGTGCTTTTGAGAAGGCTATGGAAAAAGCAGAAGAGATCGGGAAGCTTACTGCTGAAGAAAAGGAAAATTTAGAAAACAAAGAGAAAGTGAAATCTGTACTTGCAGAATTTTATAAAGGCCAACTTGACCGTGATGGATTGTGGCAGAAGTTGAAAGGCTATAATTTATCTCTCCTAATAGAGGCGCAGATCAGTTTGATAGATGCAATAGGACTTGGAGACATTCCTGAAGAATTCCAGAAACGAAAAGACGGGATACTTGCTATTGAAACCTTAAAAAACTCCAAGAATATTTCTATGATTGAGGATATGATTAAGGCGATAGAATTGATAAGAAGTGAATATCGGGATGGCAAAGAAAGGGCTGAGAAAGAGATGAGAGAAGCGATTGAGAGAAATCCGCAGTTGCGTCTCAAGCCTGTAAGAATGCCAGATGGGAGAACGGTTCTTCAAGCTGCAGTTTCTGTTGATGAAGCAGTACAGGCAAGACTTTCAGAATTTCTATCAGAACATGAAGAACGTTATGGGATGGAATTTGAACGCCTGATTACAAGACTAAAATGGGCTGTATCAGTCTGATTGGAGTTAAACTATTCCCTGTTTCAGTATGTCATGAAGATGAATAATTCCTACGGGTTTCCCTTCTTTATCAGGAACGATAAGGGCTGTTATTGAATAACTTTCCATAATAGATAATGCTTTGGCTGCCAACTCTTCTTCTGGTATGGTTTTTGGATTTTTTGTCATTACTTCACCTGCCAGCATCTCGAATAACTTTCCTCCATGCTTTTCAAGTCCTCTACGAATATCCCCATCTGTTATCACACCCCGTAAACAGCCT
Organism: Nitrospirota bacterium; assembly: GCA_013388455.1. Classification (NCBI taxonomy): domain Bacteria; kingdom Pseudomonadati; phylum Nitrospirota; species Nitrospirota bacterium. Next base: position 10,572 of record JACAFF010000005.1, on the reverse strand, counting down.
TCCCTATCAATTACAATTGCATGTCCTAATCTTTTAGCAGACATCTCTATTAACGCCTTTGATGTAAGAGTATCTGTGTATACCAGAGGCAAGTTATTACCTGAATGCATTAGATCTTTAACTTTAACGAAGAATTTCTTGCCGATGCTTCCTTTTGGGTGAAAAAATGCAAAATCTTCTTCTTTAAAGCCTCTTTTTGAAAGTAGAGCAATTGCGAGTGCATCTCCCATAGCCATTGTTGCAGTTGTCGAAGCAGTTGGAACAACACCAAATGGACAAGCTTCTTCTTTGACAGAAATATTCAATACTACATCAGAAGCCTTGGAAAGTGATGAATCCATACTTCCTGTTATTGAGATAATAGTGATATTGAATCTTTTCAGAAAGGGGATTAATCCGAGTATCTCCTCTGTCTCACCACTATTTGAAATAGCGATAATCACATCATTGGATGTAACCATTCCGAGGTCTCCGTGACTTGCTTCTGCAGGATGGAGGAAGAAGGCAGGTGTTCCAGTTGAAGCAAGAGTAGCTGCAATCTTTTTACCAACAATTCCTGATTTCCCCATGCCGGTAACCACAACCCTTCCTTTGCTACTGTAAATTATTTCAACCGCCTTTTCAAAATTATTGTTCATTTTTTCTATTAATGAAAAGATAGCTTCCGCCTCTATTTTCAAGACTCTTTTAGCAATGTCGAGAATATTAACCATAAAAATTTTCTTCTCCAATCTTTTCTGGAACAATTAAAATCACTTGCATTACCTTTTATTTTTTATTAATCCATCTATTGTTTTAACAATAGTAAGTATCTTTTTTACTTTATCTAATCTGATCATATTTGGGCCATCGCACAGAGCTTTATCTGGATCTGGATGGACTTCTATAAAAAGCCCATCAACACCCGCTGCCACCGCTGCTCTTGCAAGATGTTCTGCAAACTCTCTCTGACCGCCTGAACTTTTTCCCATTCCCCCTGGTAATTGAAGACTGTGTGTAACATCAAAGATTACAGGATAACCAAATGATCGCATTATTGGAAAAGACCTGAAATCAACAACGAGATTGTTATATCCGAAAGAAGTTCCTCTTTCAGTAATGAAGAGCTTATGATTACCTGTTGAAGTAAATTTTTTAATGATATTTTTTACATCCCACGGAGCAATAAATTGACCCTTTTTTATATTTACTGGTTTACCTGTATTAGCGGCTGCAAGAATCAAGTCAGTCTGTCTACATAGAAAAGCTGGAATCTGGATGACATCGAGAACTTCTGATGCCTGTTTTATTTCTTCCACCGAATGAACATCTGAAAGGATGGGAATATTATATTTGCTTTTTACACGTGAGAGAATTTCAAGCCCCTTTTGTAAACCAGGCCCCCTGAAAGAAGATATAGAAGTCCGATTTGCTTTATCGTATGAACTTTTGAATAAAAGAAAAAGATTAAGCGAACTACATATTTTCTTTAATTTACCAGCAGAATAAAATACAATCTCTTCACTTTCAATTGAACAAGGGCCCGCAATGATGAAAATGGGGTTATCCCCTCCAATCTTTGCATTTGCGATTTTTATTTCCTTAGTCATATTTATTAATAAGATTCATTGCTATCATATGCCTCTGCCTTTTTCTTCGGTACTTATCTCCATATAAGGGAATAAAGACCTTTTTTCTCTAAGAGATGCTTCAATAAAGGCCCTGAATAAGGGATGAGGGTCTGTTGGCCTTGATTTGAATTCAGGATGAAACTGACATCCAAGAAACCAGGGATGATCTTCTATTTCTATAATTTCTACTAATTCTCCATCAGGGCTTAAACCACTAATTTTTAAACCATGACTTGTTAATATATCCCTGTATGTGTTATTGAATTCATATCTGTGTCTGTGCCGTTCTGAAATTTCCTTTATGCCATACGCCCTGAAGGCATTAGAATTTTCTTTTAGAATACATGGATAAGCTCCTAGTCTCATGGTACCACCTTTATTTGATTCTTCTGAACGCTCTTCAAGGCTTCCCTTTCTGAAGTTATACCATCTCTCCATGAGATATATAACAGGATCTTTTGTATTAAAATTAAATTCTGTACTATTTGCTGACAAACCGCATATATTTCTTGCAAATTCTATTACAGCGCACTGCATCCCAAGACATATTCCGAAATATGGAATCTTTTTTTCACGTGCATACCGGATAGCCTTTACCTTGCCTTCAATTCCTCTATATCCAAATCCGCCTGGCACAAGAACCCCGTCAGCATCAGTTAAAAATCTATCAGGATCATGGATTTCAATCTCTTCTGAATCCACCCAGTTCAGATTCACACGTGTATCATTAGCGATGCCCCCGTGAATAAGTGCTTCATAAAGGCTTTTGTAGGAATCTTTCAGACCCGTATACTTGCCAACAATAGCAATGTTGACCTCATTCTTAGGTTCTTTTATTTTTCTAACTATATCTTTCCAGATTGTTAGCTCCGATTCTTTTGTATTCAATCTGAGTTTTTTATCTATAAGTTGATCAAGACCTTCATTATGTAACATTAGCGGCACTTCATAAATCGTTTCTACATCTATTGCGGCTATAACTGCATCTATATCGAGATTACAATGTATTGCTATTTTCTTTTTTGTTTCTGGAGGCAAAGGAACCTCAGTTCGGCATAACAGAATATCTGGTTGAATACCTATCTCCCTGAACTCTTTCACACTGTGTTGTGTGGGTTTTGTCTTAAGCTCCCCTGCTGTTTTTACATATGGAATGAGAGTAAGATGCATGTAAAGTACATTCTCCCTACCAACGTCATATCTGATTTGTCTTATTGCTTCAAGAAAAGGAAGGCTTTCTATGTCCCCGATGGTTCCTCCGATTTCAACAATAACGACATCATAGTCATTACTAACAGATTTTATTGCCCTTTTTATCTCATCAGTAATATGAGGGACTACCTGGACAGTCTCACCTAAATATTCCCCCTGTCGTTCCTTTATTATTACATTGTAGTAAATCTTTCCTGTTGTATAATTATTTGCTTTTGATGTCCTTATCGAAGTAAATCTTTCATAATGGCCAAGGTCAAGATCTGTTTCTATCCCATCGTCAGTTACATAAACTTCGCCGTGCTGAAAGGGGCTGAGAGTCCCTGGATCAACATTGATATATGGGTCAAGTTTTTGCAGTGTAACTTTCAAACCCCGTGCCTCAAGCAGAGCACCCGTAGCAGCAGCAGCTATACCTTTACCAAGAGCTGAAACGACTCCACCTGTTACAAAGATGTATTTAGACATTTTTCCACCCTTTCCAAGTCTTCAGGGGTATCAACCCCATGAGTTTTAAAGATTGTCTCTTTTATTTTGATCTTCAACCCGGTTTCGATTGCACGTAATTGTTCTAGTTTTTCAATCTTTTCCAGAGGTGTTTGCTTCATTTTTGTGAGTGAAAGGAGTATATCTTTCCTGTAACTGTAGATGCCTATATGTTTATAAATTTTTTGAATTTTAAATTTTGAATTTTGAATTTCTGACAAGTTTCTCCATTCATCTCTGTGATATGGTATCGGAGCCCTCGAAAAATATATTGCAAACCAATCTTTATCAAAAATAACCTTTACTGTATTTGGATCTAAAATCTCTTCCCAATTATCAATTTTATTCGCTAATGTTCCGATTGAGGCTCTTGAATCTTCCAGGAGAGTAATTACTTCATCAATCATTTCAGGACGTATTAGGGGTTCATCTGCTTGCACGTTGACAATTATATCATAATTCAATGAAGCTGCAACCTCTGCTATTCTATCAGTACCAGAAGGATGCTTTATATCAGTCATAACAGCTTTGCCACCAAAAGCATTAACTTCATTTAAAATCGTTCTGCTGTCAGTTGCAATAATAACATCTTGTGCGAGATCAGATTGCTTTGAGTTTTCATAAACATATTGAATTATGGGTTTGCCTTTAAGGGGATACAATAGCTTTCCCGGAAAACGGGTCGAATCATAACGGGCGGGAATTATGACTACTGCAGTCATCTTTAATAAACATTATAACTTTCTTTTAACCACCTTGACAATAGTTTTTCATACACAGTATAGTTTTTAGTATTGAAATATAATTTTTCCACGGTCTTATCCTATTTTTACAAGTAAATACAATGGATAGAAAGGCTAAAAATCATTGGATTTTTCAAGTACTGCACAGCAGGTAATTATTTCGGCATTCCCTATTTTGATAGCAATTACCTTCCATGAAGTCTCTCATGGATTTGTGGCGAATAAATTGGGAGACCCGACAGCCAGGATGATGGGTCGGCTTACATTGAATCCTATCGCTCATATTGATCCAATTGGTACTATATTAATGCCGCTTATGTTAATAATTTTTACTAATGGCCAATTTGTCTTTGGCTATGCAAAACCAGTCCCTATAAATCCCATGAATTTCAAAAATCCTAAACGAGATATGGCAATATCAGCTGCTGCAGGACCGATAACTAACATATTACTCTCAGTTATTAGCATACTTATTCTCAAATTAATTGTCGTTCCTTTATCTATATTCATGCCATCATCTGTGATATCAACAATATTAATTCCTTTGAAAATGATACTCGAATCAAGTGTAGTTGTAAATGTTGTGCTTGCAGCATTTAATATGATTCCAATCCCCCCTCTTGATGGTGGGCGGGTTTTAACAGGGATATTGCCTTACAAGCAGGCAGTATCTTTCAGCAGGATAGAGCCTTTCGGATTTTTAATAGTACTATTTCTAATAATAACAGGGATTGCACATTATTTTGTCATCCCACTCGTAAATTTTTTTTTAACCATCCTTCAAATGTTTTAGAGTGTTAAGTTTTTATGAGGTGATATTATGAATAAAGATAGAGTTTTGAGTGGTATGCAGTCGAGTGGAAAGCTTCATATCGGAAATCTTGTTGGAGCTTTACAGAACTGGGTTAATCTCCAGGACAAATACGATTGTTTTTACTTTGTCGCTGATTGGCATAGCCTCACAACAGGATATGCAGAAACATCATCAATAAAAGATTATACAATTGACATCTTAATAAACTTTTTAGCAGCTGGTCTTGATCCCGAAAAATGTACAATATTCATTCAATCAAAGGTTATTGAGCATGCAGAATTACATCTATTACTTTCAATGATAACTCCTCTTGGTTGGCTTGAGCGGGTTCCAACATATAAAGAGAAACAATCTGAACTCAAAGAGAAAGATTTATCTACGTATGGATTTCTTGGCTATCCACTCCTTCAGACAGCTGATATTATAATTTATAGAGCAAAATATGTACCTGTTGGCATTGATCAAGTCCCGCATCTTGAAATAAGCCGTGAGATTGCAAGACGTTTCAATAATCTGTATAAAGAGATTTTTCCTGAACCTGAAGCGTTACTTACAGAGTTCCCGAAAGTAATAGGCACTGATGGTAGAAAGATGTCAAAGAGTTATGATAATGCTATTTATCTCTCAGATACACCCAGGGAAGTTGAGCAAAAGATTTTAACAATGGTTACTGATCCCGCAAGGGTAAAAAAGACCGACCCCGGGAACCCTGAACTTTCACCAGTTTTCCAGCTACATAAGATTTTTTCCTCAAAAGAAGAAAAAGAGCAAGTGGCAATTGGTTGTAAAACAGCCGGTATCGGTTGTATTGATTGCAAAAAAATCCTCATTAAGAATATGTTTAAGGTTTTAGAGCCTATATGGAAAAAACGCAATGAACTCTTAAATAATCCAGATATTCTCAACGATATTGTGGATCAAGGAACAAAAAAAGCAAGAAAGGTTGCGCGTGAGACCATGCAATTAGTTAGGGAAGCAATAGGATTATTTTAGAATTTTATTCCAACATCAGGCAGTATTCTACCGATTATTCTTATTTGATCAGTAAGGAGCATTATACCAAAGACAATCAGAATAATGCCGCTTATGAGCATAATGAAACGCATGTATTTTACAATTTTTTGGGAATAGCTTAAAAAAATATTCATAGCAAGTGCGGAAAGGATAAAAGGCACGGCAAGACCGAGAGAATATATTGAGAGCAGTTTAAGCCCATAAAGTGCAGATCCTTTTGAGCCTGCATAAAGAAGGATGCTGCCAAGTATCGGGCCGATGCAGGGACTCCAGCCTGCAGCAAATGTCATTCCTACGAAAAAAGTGCCGATATATCCTGCAGGTTTTCCGCTTAAATGAAATTTTTTCTCTTTCATTAAGAGGTCCAATTTTAAAATACCTGATATGAAAAGTCCGAAGATAATTACCAGTACTCCCCCGATTATCCTTATTAAATCCAGATATTCAAACAAAAATCTCCCGATAACGGATGACGAAATTCCAAGTGTTACAAAAATGAAAGAGAAACCGGCAATAAATGCAAGTGAGTTTGAAAGCGTCAGATATCTGATCCTTTTTTTATCAGAAGTAACTGTCAGATCTTTGAAAGAAAGTCCAGTTATAAAAGAGACATATGATGGAACCAAAGGTAGAACGCACGGTGATATAAATGATAGCAAACCGGCAATAAAGGCCAGCGTGTAAGAAATATCCTGCATTTTTATAATATAAAACTGCTTTTAACCATTTTATTTACGAGGGATTAACGTGCACACTCTGAAGTATCTCCCTTAATTTTTTCAATCGCATGAGGTATTGCATCCAGAATAACTCCCAGATTTTCCTTTACTGCCTTAGGGCTTCCAGGAAGGTTTATGATTAATGACGCACCTTTGATGCCTGCTATTGATCTTGAAAGCATAGCCCTACTCGTTTTTTTCAACCCTTCAGCCCTCATAGCTTCTGCGATACCCGGCACCTCCCTGTCGATGATTTCAAGGGTTGCCTCAGGTGTTACATCTCTTGGCGAAAGCCCAGTCCCACCTGTTGTAAGTATGAGATCGACTTTTTCACTGTACTCAATAAGTTTATTTTTAATTAAATCCTTTTCATCAGGCAGGATTTCATAATATTTTACTTCCGCACCTATTTTCTTCAGCATATCTTCAATGAGTGGTCCGCTTAAATCCTCACGTTCGCCCTTTGAGCCTTTATCACTCATTGTTAAAACAGCAACAGTAATCATGTATATATGATAAGGAAAAATGATGATATTTTGAAGAGGTTTATTTATCTCTCAAAAATTTCTCATTTACAGCAGAATCTCAAGAATTACAGGAGGGCCCGACTGGCAAACTTCCTTAAATCGATAAAAGACAATATTGGTGAGTTTTTAGAATTCTTAAGGCAGATAGCTGATCGCTATTTCATCTCCCTTTTCGATCTTCCCTCCTTTCAGGACTCTTACAAAAATTCCTTCAGTGGGCATAATACAATTGCCGGCCATTTTATATATTTCACAGCGGGTATGGCATACCTTTCCTATTTGACTCACTTCAACTTCTATATTATCTCCAATTGACATTCTTGTCCCAACAGGGAGACTAAGAAGATCGATTCCCTCGGTTGTGATATTTTCTGCAAAATCACCAGGATTTACCTTAAGTCCCTGTTTCTTCATCTTCTCTATACTCTCCAGAGCCAAAAGACTAACCTGTCTGTGCCACCTTGAAGATGCATGAGTATCACCCTCAATACCAAAATTAGCTTTCATAAAAGCCTCTTTTACAGGTTTTTTTCGAATTCCTTTCTTATCGCTTATATTTACTGAAACGACTTTCCCTTTCATATCATGTTCCCATTTCCCAGCTTTCCAGATAAGTTTTTTGCTCTTTTGTGAGAGTATCTATCTTTATTCCCATTGATTTGAGTTTTAATGAAGCGATTTTTTTGTCTATTTCTTCAGGAACGCTATATACTTTTTTTTCAAACTTTTTATAATTTTTTGCTATATACTCTGCACATAATGCCTGATTTGCAAAACTCATATCCATAACCGCAGAAGGATGACCTTCTGCTGCAGCAAGATTAATAAGCCTTCCTTCACCAAGGATATATAATCTACGATTATTTTTTAAAGTATGCTCTTCAACAAATTCCCTTATTATCCTTCTTTTTTTTGAAATTTTTTTCAATGATTCAAGATCTATCTCAACATTAAAGTGGCCTGAATTGCATAGGACAGCTCCGTCTTTCATCAAGGTAAAACAATCTTTTGAAATAACATTAACATCTCCTGTTGCAGTAATAAAGAAATCGCCTATCATTGCAGCGTCTCTGATTGGCATTACATCAAAACCATCCATGGTAGCTTCAAGTCCTCTTAGAGGATTTGTTTCTGTAATAATTACCTTTGCACCCATACCCTTTGCTCTCATGGCAATACCTTTACCGCACCAGCCATATCCAGAAACAACAACTACAGAACCTGCAATTAATCTATTGGTTGACCTCATAATTCCATCTATAGTGCTCTGGCCTGTTCCATATCTGTTATCGAAGAGGTATTTAGTATATGCATCATTAACTGCAATTATCGGATATTTAAGGACACCTTTTTCAGCCATTGCCTTGAGTCGAATAACCCCTGTAGTTGTCTCTTCTGTTCCGCCGATTACATTTTTAATCAAATCTTTTCTTGTTTTGTGAAGAGTCGAAACTAAGTCAGCTCCGTCATCCATTGTAATATGTGGTTTTAATGATAGTGCATTGGTGATATGTTTATAATATGTCTTGTTATCTTCTCCCTTAATTGCAAATACAGAAATCTTAGAATTTATAACAAGTGAAGCAGCAACATCATCCTGTGTACTAAGAGGATTGGAAGCACAGAGAGCAACCTCAGCTCCACCAGCCTTAAGTGTCTCCATAAGATTTGCTGTTTCAGTTGTGACATGAAGACAGGCCGACAGCCTTAGCCCCTTTAAAGGTTTTTCTTTATTAAACCGTTCGGTTATAGTTTTCAATACAGGCATTTCCTGAGCAGCCCATTCAATACGCAATTTGCCCTTTTTTGATAATCCGATGTCCTTAATGTCGTGTCTAATCATTAATCCTCCATTTATTTTTGATAACCCCTTTTTTAAAGTCCTGCTTCTTTTCTTAAGATATCTGCCTTGTCTGTCTTTTCCCATGTAAAATCGGGGTCACTTCTTCCGAAATGTCCATATGCAGCAGTCTTCTTGTAGATGGGTCTTCTTAGATCAAGGGTTTCTATCATACCTTTTGGAGTGAGGTCAAAAAGTTTCCTTATTAATTTTACAATTTTTTCTGATGGGATTTTGCCTGTTCCAAATGTCTCTGCGAGAACTGAAACAGGTTCTGGTATTCCTATAGCATATGCCATCTGTACCTGGACTCGGTCAGCTATTCCAGATGCAATGATATTTTTTGCTATATATCGTGCCATGTATGAACCTGATCGGTCTACTTTTGAAGGGTCTTTTCCAGAAAAACATCCACCACCATGACTGCCAACACCGCCATAGCTATCAACGATTATCTTTCTGCCTGTCAGGCCGGTATCACCCATTGGACCACCAACAACAAAACGGCCAGTGGGATTCACATAGTAGTGAATATTTTCTTCATCAAGTAAATTTGTGGGTAATGTTGGTTTAATTACTTTTTCAATAACATCTTCTTTTATTTCTTTTAAAGTAACTTCAGGACTATGTTGAGCAGAAATTACTATACTATCTACTCTAAAGGGTTTACCATCTTTATATTCCACTGTTACCTGTGTTTTCCCATCAGGCCTGAGATAGCCAAGTATATCTTTCTTTCTTACTTCAGCTAATCTCATTGCAAGTTTATGTGCAAGCAGGATAGGCAATGGCATGAGTTCATCAGTCTCGTTACAGGCATAGCCAAACATTAAACCCTGATCACCAGCGCCACCGATATCAACACCCATAGCAATATCAGTTGACTGTTCATGAATAGACGTAATAACAGCACATGTTTCGTAATCAAAGCCATATTTAGCCCTTGTATAGCCAATTTCCTTTATAGTTTCTCTAACAATATCAGGGATTTCTACATAACAATTTGTTGTAATTTCACCTGCTACAAACGCCAGTCCAGTGGTAACAATTGTTTCACAGGCTACTCTGGCAAATTGATCTTTAGCAATTATTGCGTCTAAAATTGCATCAGATATCTGATCTGCTATCTTATCCGGATGCCCCTCAGTTACAGACTCAGAAGTAAAAAAATAGTTATTTCCTAACATTATTCACCCCCACAAATATAATATTTCTACTTATAGAATAAATACTTTGTAAATTATAATTTTAACATATTTTATAAATTTATATGCTGTTACTCAAAAATGCATTATTTGGGCTTAGGAGATTTAATTTCAAATGCATCTTTCGTGTTGAGCTTATTTTCTTCTGTGGTATTCCTGGATTGTTCTTATATGTATTTGCTTTTTTTTAAACATCTCGATTGCATTCACAACCGCAAAAGCTCCTGATATTGTAGTGGTAAAAGGTACTTTATACTGAAGGGAACTCTGTCGTATAGAGAAAGAATCTTTCTGCGCCTGTGCGCCTGTAACTGTATTGATTACAAAATTTATCTCCTTATTTTTTATTTTGTCAACAATATGCGGTCTGCCTTCTGTAACTTTATTTACAACCTCTACATT